>CAMLKQ010000395.1 GCA_946480585.1 uncultured Kangiella sp. | reverse complement strand
GCGGCGGCGGCCGAGCTGGAGCAAATGGCGCGCGAGCAAGTGCCCGCGGCCATCTGGCAACCGGCGCTGCAACACTACCGCAGCGAGTTGTCCGCCTTGTTGGACGCGCTGACGCAGCAATTGCCGCAATGGCCGGACGACACACCGGCTGCCAGCACCGCCGACGCAAGGGCCAGCGCGCCGGACGACGCCGCGCTCACGGCACTGCTGCTGCACCTGCGCGAAGGCGACAGCGAAGCGCAGGAGCAATTCGAGCAGCTGCGTGAGCCCTTGCGGCGTTGGCTCGGTCCCGATACGTTCGTGCCGCTCGCCCGCGCGATTGACGACTATGATTTCGATAATGCCGCCCAGTTGTTGCAGGTCGCCATGCGCCGGGCCCGGCCGTAACGGTCGCCCGGCTTTGCTCAACGCATTCAGGACCCTCGCATGACCATGGACGCACCGGACTCGCCCACCTCGTTGCCGCCGACACCGCTACTGAGCAAACCGGTGATTCTGGTGGTCGACGACACGCCGGACAACCTGACGCTGATGAGCGGCCTGCTGCGCGACCGCTACAAGGTCAAAGTCGCCAACAGCGGCGCCAAGGCGCTGCAACTGGTGCGCGACCAGCAGCCGGATCTGATTCTGCTCGACATCATGATGCCGGACATGGACGGCTACGCCGTGATCCGGGAACTGAAAGCGCTGCCAAGCGCGCGCCATATTCCGGTGATTTTCCTGACCGCCAAATCAGAGATTGAAGACGAACGCTTTGGCCTCGAACTTGGCGCCGTCGATTACATCACCAAGCCGATCAGCCCGCCGGTCGTGCTCGCCCGCGTGCACACCCATCTGCAACTGAAACTCGCCGCCGATTTTCTGCGCGATCAGAACAGCTATCTGGAAGCCGAAGTCGCCCGCCGTACCGGCGAAGTGCAAGCGATTCAGGATGTCACCATCATGGCCATGGCGTCGCTGGCCGAAACCCGCGACAACGACACCGGCTTTCATATCCGCCGCACCCAGCACTACGTGCGAGTACTGGCCGAGGCACTGCGCAAACTGCCGAAATATCAGGATGTGCTGACCGACAAGGTCATCGAGCTGCTGTTCAAATCGGCGCCGCTGCATGACATCGGCAAAGTCGGCATTCCGGATCGCATCCTGCTCAAGCCCGGCAAACTCAGCGACGACGAATTCCAGCAAATGAAAACGCACACCCTGCTCGGCGTCGAAGCAATCGAGCGCGCCGAACAGGAGCTCGGCATGCCGGTCGAGTTCCTGCACTACGCCAAGGAAATCGCCCGCTCACACCAGGAAAAATGGAACGGCAGCGGCTACCCGGATGGACTCGCTGGCGACGCGATTCCGCTCTCGGCCCGGCTGATGGCGCTCGCCGATGTCTATGACGCGCTGATCTCCGCCCGCGTCTACAAGCCGGCGTTCCCGCATGCCAAAGCGCGCGAGATGATCCTGGCCGAACGCGGCCAGCATTTTGACCCGGACGTGGTCGATGCCTTCATCGCGCAAGAGGAACAGTTCCTCGCCATCGCCCAGCACTGGGCCGACCAGCCCTGAGCGGCATGGCTGTTTACGCGCGGTATGCGTTCTGCTTGAAACTGCTGCTTAAAAAAACAGCCTGAAACAACGAACTGAAATCGTCAGGTGAAATCGCCGCCTGCAATAAGCGGCGATCAATCACCGCATGAATTAACCGCTGGCCGCGACACCGCCAAGCGCAAAACCCGCGTGAGTCCCGCACGCACCTCGCAAGGAGCGATCATGAAACCGCAACACGTCCTGTTCGTCGTCACCAGCGCCAGCCGCATGACCAATGGCAAACCCACCGGCCTCTGGGCAGAAGAATTCACCGTGCCGTATCTGCTCTGTCGCAGCGCCGGTTTGCGCGTCTCCGTGGCAAGCGCCGCGGGTGGCAGCGCCCCGCTGGATCCGCGCAGCGCCGCCGAAGTCGATCAACACCCGGAATGGCAACCGGCACTCGCCGCGCTCAGCCACACCGAGACGCTGAACAAGATGCACGCCGAAGGCTTTGATGCGCTATTTATTCCCGGCGGTCACGGCTGCATGTTCGATCTCGCCCACAGCGCCGCCATGAGCCGGCTGCTGCGGGAATTCCGCCAGCAACAGAAATTCATCGCGGCGGTTTGTCACGGTCCGGCGGCTTTTGTCGACGCAAGGGACGAACAGGGGATTCCGATCATCCAGAACCGCAAACTCACCGCCTTCAGCAACGCCGAAGAAGACGCCGTCGGCCTGACCTCGGCCATGCCCTTCCTGCTCGAAACCGAACTGCGCAACCACGGCGGCCAGTTCATCGCCGCCGCCAATTTCACCGAACACGCCATTCAGGACGAATGGCTGATCACCGGCCAGAACCCGGCCTCCAGCGCCGCCGCAGCCAAACTGCTGCTACAGGCACTGGGGCGGAAAGAGATGGCGTAGCCCGGAACAAGCGCAGCGGGTTCCGGGGAAATTTGTCGACTTGTCAAATTCCCGGGTCATGCTTCGCAAGACCCGGGCTACGCTTGCT
>CAMLKQ010000394.1 GCA_946480585.1 uncultured Kangiella sp. | reverse complement strand
GCTTCGACGGCATGACGCACTTTCCAGTGCAGGTCGCGGTTCTTGATATTCAGTTCCGGCAGGAAGCAGACCGCTTCCATGGCGCCGGTTTCCTGCAGCGTGGCGACCACTTTGCCAATCACCTTGCGGTACTGGCTTTCGTTGAGCTCGCGCTCTTTGCCGCAGCCGACCAGCAGTACCCGATCACACAGCGTGTTCGGTACCGAGTGCAGCATCAGGGTCTGGCCCGGTTTGCCTTCGATGTCGCCGCGACGCAGGATGCTGGCCAAATAACCACCACTGGCTTCGTCGATTTCTTCGCCAGCGGCGCTCAGTTTGCGCGGTTCGAACACGGCGACGACGATGCAGGCGCTGCGCTGCTTGGCCGGGCTGCCGCTTTTGACATCAAATTCCATCGGGGACTCCACTTGTCGAGCAGGGTCGGATCGGCCAATGGCGAAAGCCCGACCAACCGGTCGGGTAACGCTGACGGGGGGGATCCGACTTGGTGTATCATGGCCGCCGCTGCCGCGGTCAGGGCCGGAAAAGTGCAAAAATACACCGGTTTGGCGCAAAAAGCGATAATTCAGGGCAAAAATACAATTTCCTCGCCAGCGGAGTTCCGGGCTTGATCGTCTTTCGCTACCTCAATCGCGAAGTGCTGCGCAGTTTTGCCGGCATTCTGACGGTGCTGATGGCCATCTTCTTGTCCCAGCGCCTGGTGGGCTATCTTGGTGCCGCGGCCGGCGGCGAACTGAGCGGTGTAGTGGTGCTCAAGCTGGTCGCGCTTTACCTGCCGGTGTTGTTCAGCCTGTTGCTGCCGCTGACGCTATTTCTTGCCATCTTGCTGGCACTGGGCCGGCTCTACGCCGAACAGGAAATGACCGTGCTGCGCGCCTGTGGCGTCGGCGAGCAGGATGTCCTGCATCATTTGCTCAAGCCCGTGCTGTGGATGACCGCTTTCACTGCGGCCTTGACGTTGTATGTGATGCCGGCAGCGCTGGAATCGCAGTATCAGGTGCTGGATCAACAGTCGGCGGAATCCGAGTTGTCGCTGTTGTCGCCAGGCCGGTTTCAGGAAACCCAGGACAAGCGCAGCGTGCTTTACGTCGAGGCATTCGGCGAAGCCAATGCGCTTGGCGGCGTGTTCTTTGCGACCATGCCGCAGAACACGGCCGAACCGGCCGGCATCCTGGCGGCACAGGCGGGTCATCATTGGCAGGACGAGCGTGATGGTCAGCGTTATCTGGTGCTGGAAAACGGCTATCGCTACGAACTGACACCCGGCAGCAACACTTGGACGGTGGTCAAGTACGACAAATACTTCATGCGCCTGCAGCCGCGTTCCGTGCAAGAGATGCGACGGAAAACCAAAGCCTTGTCGACTTGGCAGCTGCTGAAAGAGCCAAAGCCCGAACATGTGGCCGAGCTGCAATGGCGTTTGTCGGTGCCGTTGTCGATGCCGATTCTGACGCTGCTCGCGGTGCCGCTGTGCCGGGTGAGGCCGCGCGAAGGCAAGTTCGCCAAGATCCTGCCCGGTCTGCTGCTGTATCTCGGTTACACGATGCTGTTGATGGTGGCGCGTTCATCGATGGAAGAGGGGAAGCTGTCGGGCTGGATTGGTATGTGGCCGATTCATCTGGTGGCCTTTGTGATCGGCTTATGGCTGATTCGGCGCCGGGAAATCCGGCGCGCGCCGCTGGTTCAAGGAAACAGCTGACATGCGGATTCTCAATCGCTACATCGTCCGCACGGTGTTGCAGCCGACCCTGATGGTGTTGTTTCTGCTGACCGCGCTGCGGTTTTTGTTTTCGTTCCTTGACGAGCTCAGTGATGTGGGCGAAGCCGAATACACGGCTGGCAAGGCGCTGATCTATACCCTGCTTTATGTGCCGTTGTGGCTGACCGAATTGCTGCCGATGGCGACACTGATCGGCACGGTGATGGGCTTGGGCGTGCTGTCATCAAGCAGCGAATTGACCGCGATGCGGGCAGCAGCCGTGTCGCCGGTGCGCATTGGCGCGGCGACCATTCGGGCCGCGGTTGTGTTGATTCTGGCCGGCATGGTGCTGAGTGAATTGATCGTGCCGCGTGCCAGCAATGCTGCGCAGGATTTGCGCTTGAATGCTATTGCACCGAACAAGCTGTTTCGATCTTCTGAGTCAGGCGTATGGTTACGCTCCATCCGTGATTATGTCTATTTCAAGCATGTATTGCTGGATCAAAGCGCCAGTGAGGTGCAGATCTTCACATTTTCTGCGCCACAACAACTGAGCGAGGCCTATTTTGCCGAACGCGCTGAGTACCAGGGCGATGGCAAGTGGCTTTTGCTGCGCGGCAGTCATACCCGCTTTGATGGCGAGACGATTGTCTCCGAGCCCTTTGCCGAACGAAGTTGGCAGAGCGAACTGGCGCCGGAGCATTTGCAGGTCTTGCAAACAAAGCCGCAGGAGTTGTCTGGTACAGGATTGTGGTCCTACAGCCAGTATCTGGCCAGCAATGGTCTGGATGCGTCGCGATACGATCTCGAGTTCTGGCGCAAGGTTTTCCAGCCGCTAAACCTGTTTGCGATGATGCTGGC
>CAMLKQ010000393.1 GCA_946480585.1 uncultured Kangiella sp. | reverse complement strand
GGGCAGCCGAGCACGCAGGAGACATAACCGCGGACTTTGACGTTGGCGGCTTTCGCGGCCGCCATCACCGGCTCGAACCGTTCCAGACTTTCGGCGATCGAGCAGTTGATGTTTTTCTGCGAAAAACTTTCCGAGGCCGCACCAAATACCGCCATTTCCTGCGCTCCAGCGGCGAGCGCTGCCTCAAAACCTTTCAGGTTCGGCGTCAGCACCGGATACGATACGCCGGGCTTGCGGTTGATGCGCGCCATGACGTCGGCAGCATCGGCCATCTGCGGCACCCATTTCGGCGAAACGAAGCTGGTGGCTTCGACCACCGACAGGCCTGCATCGGCCAGACGGTTGATCAGCTCAACCTTGATGTCGGTCGGGACAATGGTCTTTTCGTTCTGCAGACCATCGCGCGGGCCGACATCAACGATTTTGACGAATTTGGGAAATGCCATCAGGGAAATCCTTTCATTTCTGTGGGAGCGTGCTTGCCCGCGATTATCAAACTACGCTCGGTCTGAGCTAATCGCGGGCAAGCCCGCTCCCACAAAAGCCACTATTCTTTACGCGCGAAGCGAACCAACTCGGCACCGTCCGCAACCAGATCACCTTGCGCATACAGCACATCGGCAATTTCACCTTCGGCCGGGGCGCGGATGGTGTGTTCCATCTTCATCGCTTCCAGCACCAGCAGCGCCTGACCGGCGGCAACCTTGTCGCCTTTCTTGACGTTGACCGCGATGATGGTGCCCGGCATCGGCGCGGTCAGCGCCGGTACGCCACCAGCGGCGTCAGCATTGGCATCGACCGCTTTCAGCCAGAGCTTACGGGTCCAGCCGTGGCCGATCAGGTTCAATTGCGAACCTTGAGTTGTCATTTGCTGCACGACGCGGACCTGCTGCTTCTTGCCCGCGATATTCACTGCCAGCAAATGATCAGGCAGGGCGGTGACGGCAGCGTTCAGGATTTCGCCATTGACCGCAACGGCAAAGCCGTCGTTCCGGAACTGGACCACGACTTTGTGCTCAGGGCCTTGCTCGGTTTCAAGGAAATGCAGCGTGTGATGATTGTCTTCATTCAGGCGCCAGCCTGAGACCTGATTCCATGGTGAATGGCGATCCGCGTGATGCTGTGCAAGCTGCGCGGCATGGCGCAGTTGTTCGGCAACGACATGCAGCGCAGCAATCGCCAGCTCTTCGCTGGTCAGCGTCGGCGCGGCCGGGAACAGCACATCGTTATGGCGCTTGATGAAGCCAGTATCGACATTGCCGGCGATGAACTCCGGGTGCGAAGCCAGCGCATGCAGGAACTTGATGTTGTGTGTCAGGCCGACGATTTCATATTCGGCCAGCGCACCACGCAAGCGGGCGAGGGCGCGCTCACGGCTTTCGTCCCAGACGATCAGTTTGGCGATCATCGGGTCGTAATACATGCTGACTTGATCGCCTTCGCGCACGCCGGTGTCGATGCGGACATTGGCGCTGGCTTCCGGCTGACGCAGGTGCAGCAGCTTGCCGATCGATGGCAGGAAGTCATTGTCCGGATCTTCGGCATAAATCCGTGCTTCAAAGGCGTGGCCGTTGATGCGCAGTTCGTCCTGCGCTTTCGGCAGCTTTTCGCCATTGGCAACCCGCAATTGCCACTCGACCAGATCCTGACCCGTGATGAGTTCGGTGACCGGATGCTCGACCTGAAGACGGGTGTTCATTTCCATGAAATAGAACGAACCGTCTTCGTCGTACAGGAATTCGCAAGTGCCGGCGCCAACATAACCGACGGCCTTGGCAGCACGCACCGCCGCTTCGCCCATCGCTTTACGGATCTCCGGCTTCATCTGCGGTGCCGGCGCTTCTTCGATCACTTTCTGGTGCCGGCGCTGGACCGAGCAATCACGCTCGAACAGGTACACGGCATTGCCGTGCTTGTCAGCAAACACCTGAATTTCAACGTGACGCGGTTTGGTCAGGTATTTTTCGACCAGTACGCGCTCATCGCCGAACGAGGCTTTTGCTTCGCGCTGGCACGAGGCGAGGTTCTCGGCAAACTCTTCGGCCTTGAACACCATCCGCATGCCTTTGCCACCGCCACCAGCGGTCGCTTTGATCAGCACCGGATAACCGATATCGTCCGCCGCTTTCTGCAATACGGCGAGCGATTGATCGGCACCGTGATAGCTGTTGACCAACGGTACGCCAGCCGGACCCATGATCTCTTTCGCACCGGCTTTCGAGCCCATGGCGCGAATCGCGGAGGCCGGCGGGCCGATGAATTCGATACCGGCTTGCGCGCACTTCTCGGCGAAATCAGCGTTCTCGGACAGGAAGCCGTAGCCGGGATGGACGGCCTGAGCGCCGCTTTTCTTGGCGACTTCGATGATCTTGTCGGCGAGTAGGTAGCTTTCGCGCGCAGGTGCCGCACCAATGTGATAGGCCTCATCAGCCATCGCGACATGCATGGCGTTGGCGTCGGCATCGGAGTAAACCGCAACGCAACGGATACCGAGCCGGTGTGCCGTGCGGATCACGCGGCAGGCGATTTCACCGCGGTTGGCAATCAGAATTTTTTCAAACATTTT
>CAMLKQ010000392.1 GCA_946480585.1 uncultured Kangiella sp. | reverse complement strand
GGCGTTACGCTCGATCAGGTGTTGACCGAGGCGCGTGGCCGCGGCATCAAGCATTTTCTCAATATCGGTGTCGAGCAAGACAGTTTTCCGCAGGTGCTTGCGATCGCCGAACAGTACAGCGATGTCAGTTGCAGTGTCGGCACCCATCCGTTGTATGAAGGCATTCATGCGGCCGATTTTGCCTGGGTGCGGGCGGCAGCGGCACATCCGAAAGTGGTCGCGATCGGCGAAACCGGACTCGATTATTACTACACCCCCGAAACGGCCGAAGCACAGCAGCGCAGCTTCCGGGCCCATATCCGGCTCGCCCGTGAACTCGGGTTGCCGCTTATCGTGCACACGCGTCAGGCGCAGACTGACACGCTAAATCTATTAAAAGATGAGGGCGCCGACGAGTTTGGCGGCGTGTTGCATTGTTTTACCGAAGATTGGGCCATGGCATCCGCAGCGCTCGATCTCGGTTTCTATATTTCCTTGTCCGGCATCGTGACGTTTCGTAATGCCGATGCGCTGCGCGAAGTGGCGCGCAAGGTGCCAGCCGATCGTCTGCTGATTGAAACCGATGCGCCATGGCTGGCGCCGGTTCCGTATCGCGGCAAAAGCAATTTGCCGAGTTATGTGGTGGAAGTGGCGCAGTGCATCGCCCGCGAGCGGCAAGTCGAACTGGCCATACTGGCCGAACAGACCTCGGCCAATTTTCAGCGCTTGTTCCGTCGTGCGGCAGTGACCCTGTGATGGCAATCGGGCGTTGAAAGGGCAAAAGAAAAAGCCGGGATAACCCCGGCTTTTTCTTGCCTGCGATTTCTGTGGTGCGTAATCAGCGCAGTGCGTACCGCCCCGACTCGGTTTGGACTGCGGCCAACTGAATTCGCTGCGGCTGCGCCGACACCTCGCGGCCGTTGATCAGCAATTTGGTTTCGATGGTGTACTGACCTTCCGGCGCGCCATCCGGCAAGCGCAGCGTGAAGGTGTTGAGAAATTCACCGCTGCCTTCGGCGGCATTGGCTTTTTTCTCACCGCGTTTGAATTCTTCGCCGCTCGGCGCGTAAGCGATAAGCACTTCTTTGACTTCGCGCACGGGTTCGCCGGTGCCTTCGACGACACGGATGACCGATTGCACTTTCAGGGCGTCGCCGCGCTTGAGCACCGGGTTCGGGTTCAGCGTGGTCTGGTAGGCGACGACTTCGGCCTTGGCTGGCAGTCTGCCGCGGCTGGTGCGGTAATCGGACTCGACTTCGGCCTTGCTCTTGGTCTGGCGGCTGGCAATCTCGACCACGGCGCAGGCGGCCAAGCCGGCCAGAACGCCTTTGCCGGCGCCTTTCTTGCCATCAATGGCGGCGCCGATTGCGGCGCCACCGAGCGCAAACGCGCCGCAGCGCAGCGCGGTGCCACGGTCCATGGAAGCGCAGGCGGTCAACAACAGCGAGGCGGCGCCGAGTCCGAGCGCCAGTTTGGCGAAACGCATGGTGCATGATCTCCTTGTGCCGGCTGCCGTAGAAGCGGGCAGGCCGTTCCTGATTGTTGCGGTCAGTCTACCCGTCGGGGCGTCGCTTGCAAGGCATGCGATCCGTGCAGGTGCTGCGCAGTGTGGTGGTCGCGAGCTGAAGTTGGCCTGAACGCGCTGCACGTCAGTCTTGCGCTGGCGCGATGGGCTGACGCCCGGATGTCTGCAGCAGTTTGATATCGATCAAGCGCCGGTGAGGGGGCTAGTCCGGCCAGATGGAGCGGGGCGGGGCAGTGACGTAGAATGGCCCGGATTCAGTACCGGCACCGATGTGGTGCGCGCACAGGAATGGATACAAGCGAATGACGGCGAAAACCGATGCAAAAGCCAGCGGCGTGCTGGCCAACTGGGATGACATTCTGCTGCTCGACGAGCAGCTGACCGAAGATGAGCGCCTGATTCGCGACAGCGCCCGCGCCTACTGCCAGGAAAAACTGATGCCGCGGGTGATGGAAGCCAATCGCCACGAGCATTTCCACCGCGAAATCATGAATGAAATGGGCGAGCTGGGTCTGCTCGGCGTCACCGTCGAAGGCTATGGCTGCGCCGGTGCCAGCTATGTCGCGTATGGTTTGGTCGCCCGCGAAGTCGAGCGGGTCGATTCCGGTTACCGTTCGGCTTGCTCGGTGCAGTCCAGTCTCGTCATGTACCCGATTTACAAATATGGCTCGGAAGCGCAGCGACAGAAATATTTGCCGAAGCTCGCTTCCGGCGAATACGTTGGCTGCTTCGGCCTGACCGAGCCGGATGCCGGTTCCGACCCGGCCGGCATGAAAACCCGCGCCAAGAAAGTCGATGGCGGTTATCTGCTGCATGGTTCGAAGATGTGGATCACCAACTCGCCGATCGCCGATGTGTTTGTGGTCTGGGCCAAGAACGATGACGGCAAGATCCGCGGCTTCGTGCTGGAAAAAGGCATGAAGGGCCTGTCGGCGCCGAAAATTGAAGGCAAGTTCAGCCTGCGCGCGTCGACTACCGGCGAAATCGTCATGGACAACGTGTTCGTGCCGGAAGAGAACATGTTCCCGGAAATCGAAGGCCTGAAAGGCCCGTTCGGCTGCCTGAACATGGC
>CAMLKQ010000391.1 GCA_946480585.1 uncultured Kangiella sp. | reverse complement strand
CATCCGTGCCGCTGTCTGTATCACTGCGTTCGGACTTGCGCGAACATTGCAGATCATAACCAAGGCCAATCACCGTGCCAGCATTGCTACCGTCACTGTTCTCGACATTGCTCCCGGCATCAAGAATCGCGGGCATCAGGGTCACATCATCACAACCGGACCACGCGGCGCCGGCCCAGCCGAGCACGACAAGCGACAACAGGCGCTTATTCATCGGCAAACTTGATCGCATCATCGACCACCTCCGCCAGTTCGGTAAGCGTTGCTTTCGGTTGGGCCATTACTTCGGCAATCCGCATGATGATCTGCTGCGAACTGATTTCCTTCTTTTGCTTTTTGACCGAGTAGCGCTTGACCAGCAGTTTGACAAAGCGTCGCGCCATCTCGATGGACAACACCTCAATGATGTCGGCATTGTCGGTGCCGGACGGATAGAAGCGCAGCCGCTTCATCGCGACCTCGGCAGCTTTGCTGAACGGGATGTCAGCCTCTTCAAACTGATCGAGGCCGTCATCGGCTTCCAGGGTTTTGTAAGTAGCGATGCAAGCCAGATTGGCTTGCCATTGGTAGGCCATGGCGATTCCTCCATGAAGCATGGACGAGCACACCGGGCGCACGCAGCGGCAACCGCTGTTGTCGGTAACGCTCCGGTGGCAGCAACAAGGGATGGCAACGCGTCGATGAAGTGGATCATCCCTGACAGATTCGACGCACGACGGAGAAAGTATTTGCCGCCAATCGAACCACGTCAACCACAGCCAGTACCCGGAAGAAACGGCAAAGGGCCGCAAATGCGGCCCTTTGGCTGAGGCGACTGTCGCGAACGGCGCGACCTGCGCCTTTCTGACCTAGTTGCGCTCGAACACTGTCGCAATGCCCTGACCGAGACCAATACACATGGTCGCCAGACCGAGCTTGGCGTTTTTGGCTTTCATCAGGTGCAGCAAGGTACCGCTGATGCGGGCACCGGAGCAGCCGAGCGGGTGACCGAGTGCAATCGCGCCGCCGTTCAGGTTGACCTTGTCTTCCATCACGTCGAGCAGTTGCAGATCTTTCAGCACCGGCAGCGCTTGTGCGGCGAACGCTTCGTTCAGTTCAACCAAATCGATGTCCTTGATGCTGAGGCCAGCGCGCTTCAGCGCTTTCTGCGTGGCCGGCACCGGGCCGTAGCCCATGATGGCGGCGTCGCAACCGGCGACAGCCATGCTGCGAATCGTCGCCATCGGGGTCAGGCCGAGCGCTTTCGCGCGGTCGGCGCTCATCACCAGCATCGCCGAAGCACCATCGGAAATCGCCGACGAGGTCGCGGCGGTGACGGTACCGGTGACCGGATCGAATGCCGGCTTCAGCTTGCGCATGTCGTCGATACTGGCGTCGCTGCGGATGACTTCGTCGTAATCGAAAAGTTTCAGGGCACCATCGGCATCGTGGCCTTCCATTGCGACGATTTCATTCTTGAACCGGCCTTCAACCGTCGCGGCCCAGGCTTTCTTGTGCGAGCGGAGACCAAACTCATCCTGCTGCTCGCGGGTGATGCCATGCGTGCGGCCGAGCAATTCGGCGGTGAAGCCCATCGAGCCCGACGCTTTTGCGGTGACGGTGGCAAGTTGCGGCGCGAAATCGACGCCGTGCATCATCGGCACGTGGCCCATGTGCTCGACGCCGCCGATGACGAATACGTCGCCGTCGCCGTTCTTGATCGCACGGGCGGCATCGTGCAGCGCCTGCATCGACGAACCGCATAGCCGGTTGATGGTAACGGCACCGACGCTGCGCGGCAGACGAGTCAGCAAGGCGGCGTTGCGGGCAACGTTGAAGCCCTGCTCCAAAGTTTGCTGCACGCAGCCCCAGATCACGTCTTCGACTTCGGCTGGATCAACCTTCGGGTTGCGCTCGAACAGCGCTTCGATCAGGCGCGCGCTCAACACTTCGGCGCGGGTATTGCGGTGCATGCCGCCTTTGCTGCGGCCCATCGGGCTGCGCACGGCATCAATAATCACGACATCTTTCATGGTCACTCTCCGTAGGCCGGCTTGAGTTTGCGAAACTCACTAACCAACCCGAGCTCATCATTCCGCTGTTGGGTTTCGCTGCGCTCTACCCAACCTACATGAAACCGATTCTGTTTCCGCTACAGCGTGACGTAACGCCCTCCCCTGCGAGGGGAGGGACGGGGTGGGGTCACGAATAGTATTTGGCCCCTTTCGCCGCCATTTCGCGCATCTGTGCGGTCGGCTCATAAAGCTTGCCGAGCGCCTTAAACTGATCGCAGCGGGCGACGAAATTGGCCAAACCGACGGTGTCGAGGTACTTCAGCGCGCCGCCGCGGAACGGCGGGAAGCCGATGCCGTACACAAGGCCCATGTCGGCTTCGGCCGGGGTCGCGACAATTTTCTCTTCGAGGCAGCGCACGGTTTCGATGATCATCGGGATCATCATCCGGTCGATGATTTCCTGCTTGTCGAACTCGCGCTTGTCGGCGACCACGCCCTTGATGAGTTCATAGGTGGCCGGATCGACATCTTTCTTCGGCTTGCCTTTCTTGTCTTCGCTGTAGGCGTAGAAGCCTTTGCCGTTTT
>CAMLKQ010000390.1 GCA_946480585.1 uncultured Kangiella sp. | reverse complement strand
TGCATGTTGTCCTTGTTGCGGCTGTATTGGCCGCTCTGTCAGTTGCAACGTGGTCCGCAGGATTTGCCGGCCGACCCTGCCCTGCTGCTGCGCAATATCCTGCTGTGCCTGCTGCTCGGCGTGCTGTCGTTCAGCGTCAACCAGAGTGGCGCGGACGCGGTGCTGCGCACCCTGATATCGCTCGGCCTCAGTCTCGCTTGCTGGACTCTGTTGCTGCGCTATCTGGCGAAACCGGGCCGGCAGCTGCAAACCCTGACCGCCATCTACGGCTGCGCGGTCATCATCAACGTTTTGCTGCTACCGGTCGGCTGGCTGCTCGATGCCGCTGGCGATCATCCGGGCTTTCTGCCGTGGCTACTGCTCGGCATGATGGTCTGGAGTCAGGTCATCAACGGCAACATCCTGCGCCACGCCCTCGACTGGCCGCTGTGGGGCGGCGTCGCGCTGGCGCTCGCTGTGTTCTTTCTGCGCTTGCAACTGTTTGCACTGATTTTCCGCTAACCGGACCCTTTCGATCTCATTATGCATATTCATATCCTCGGCATTTGCGGCACCTTCATGGGCGGCCTCGCGCTGCTGGCACGCGAACTCGGCCATAGCGTCAGCGGCTCGGACGAAAACGTCTACCCGCCGATGAGCACCCAGCTCGAACAGGCCGGCATCGCGTTGCAAAGCGGCTTCGCGCCCGACGGCATTCCGGCCCATACCGATTTGGTGTTGATCGGCAACGCGCTGTCACGCGGCAATCCGGCAGTTGAATATGTATTGAACCGCGGTCTTCGCTACCAGAGCGGTGCGCAGTGGCTGGCCGAAGCCGTGTTACACCAGCGCTGGGTGGTTGCCGTTGCTGGCACCCATGGCAAGACCACGACCACCAGTCTGGTGAGCTGGATTCTTGAATACGCCGGCTTGCAGCCCGGCTTTCTGATCGGTGGTGTCGCCAGCAATTTCGGCGTGTCGGCGCGGCTCGGCAAGGCGCCGTTTTTTGTCGTCGAGGCCGACGAATATGACACCGCGTTCTTCGACAAACGCTCCAAGTTCGTGCACTACCATCCGCGCACCGTGATTCTGAACAATCTGGAATTTGATCACGCCGACATTTATCCGGATCTGGCCGCCATCGAAACCCAGTTCCATCATCTGCTGCGTACCGTACCCGGCGAAGGCAAAGTGATTTACCCGAGTCACGACGAGGCGCTGCAACGCGTCATCAAACGCGGCTGCTGGACGCCCACCGAGACGCTGGCCAGCGACGGCTGGCACGCCGACAACATTCGTCCAAACGACAACAGTTTCGATGTGTATTGGCAGCACCAAAAGCAGGGTCGGGTCGAGTGGTCACTGCTCGGCAGTCACAACCGCGACAACGCGTTGGCAGCGCTCGCGGCGGCGCGTCACTGTGGCGTGCCGGTCGCACAAGGTATCGAAGCCCTGCGTCAGTTCAAGGGCATCAAGCGCCGGCTGGAACTGCGCGGCGAGGTAAACGGCATTCGCGTCTATGATGACTTTGCCCACCACCCGACCGCGATCGCGACCACGCTGGCCGGCTTGCGCGCGCAGGTCGGCACGGCCCGCATTCTGGCCGTGGTCGACCCGCGTTCGGCCACGATGAAAATGGGCGTGCACAAAGACACGCTGGCGCCGTCACTGGCCGGCGCCGATGCGGTGTTTTTGCACAAACCGGATAACCTGAAATGGGAAGCCAACGTGCCGGCCGATTTCGGCAAGCCATGGCAGACCTACAATGAGGTGGGCGCGATTGTCGCGGCCGCGAAAGCCTGGTGCCGTCCCGGCGACCATGTGCTGGTGATGAGCAACGGCGGTTTCGGTGGCATTCACGAACAATTGCTGCAGGCGTTTGCCAGCCGCTGATCGGCGCGCCAGCGCTGGCACGTATCAGGCGCGGCACTGAACATGTCAGCGTGACGCGGCAGCATGGCATGGCGACAAACGATTGGAGACAGCGAGCATGACCGAACGCACCATTACGCTCGCGCTGACCGGCGCCTCCGGCGCGCCGTACGCGCTGCGCTTGCTGCAGTGTCTGGCCAGCCACTACGACAAGATTTATGCCTTGCTGTCACCGCCGGCACGCGTGGTACTGGCCACCGAAGTCGATCTGAAACTGCCGGAAGCCAGCCGCGAATGCCAACAGAAATTGCAGCAACAGCTGCAGTTACCTGACGGCAAGATTGAAGTCGTTGCCCGCGACAACTGGTTCAGCCCGGTCGCCAGCGGCTCCAGCGCGCCGAAGCAAATGGTGGTCTGCCCGTGCAGCACCGGCACGCTATCGGCGATTGCGGTCGGCGCCTCGGACAATCTGATCGAACGCGCCGCCGATGTGGTGATCAAGGAAAAAGGTCAGCTGATTCTGGTGCCACGGGAAACGCCGTTTTCGGCGATCCATCTGGAAAACATGCTCAAGCTCGCGCAGCTCGGCGTGACGATCATGCCGGCCGCGCCCGGCTTTTATCACAATCCGAAATCGGTCGATGACCTGGTGGATTTTGTCGTCGCCCGCATACTCGACCATCTCGGCGTACCACAGGCCTTGGCACCGCGCTGGGGTTATGGCGGCGA
>CAMLKQ010000389.1 GCA_946480585.1 uncultured Kangiella sp. | reverse complement strand
TCGCGCTGCTCCGGATGCAACGCCGCCGCTTTCTGGACCCGCTCGCGCGCCTGTGACGCGTTCTCCGTGAAACTGGTGCGGCTCTCGTTGACATTGCCAACACCGGCCAGCACCTCACGCTCCGCCACCAGCGCCTGGTACAGATCGCGATCGGCTTCCAGCACGAGATTGACGCTTGGCAGCAAACGGCCAGAGACATCGTTGGCGAGCGCGCCCATCTGCGCACTGGCGCGCATGCCGAGCCAGGCCATGATGATCAGCATCAATGCCAGCAATACGATGGGCGCAAGCAGCTTGCGCCGAAAGGGCCAGTCGCGAAATCCGAGCATGGCAACGTCCTCCTTGGCAGGAACCGTCCGGCAAGTATAGGTACGTTTGTGTAAATCCGGATCCGACCTGGGCCGAATCGGTGCAGACGTGCGCTATGCCGCGCAAAGGCGCAGGAAGCGGCAAATTTTTGCCGCTTTGCAACAGAGAACGATTCAGGGGGGAAAGAAGGTGAATCCGCTGCGTGATCGGGCGGGCTCAGTAGCCCTTCACTGAATAATCGACGGTGAATTCCAGATGGTCGATGCGGCGCACTTCGGTGTCGATGCGACCATCTTTGTGCAGGCGCAGCAAACGGTAGCCAGGGCTTTCGGTGTCGGCCTGGAAATCTTCCGAATGCGGTTTGAACTGCACGCAGGTGGACGGCGTTGCCAGCAAGCGGATGCCGTCCTGCTCGCGATCAAACGCCTGATGGATATGACCCCAGAGAATGGCCGATTTCGCCGGATGCGCCTGCAGCATGGCGAGCAGCGGTTCCGGATTGTTGAGGCCGATGGTATCGAGCCAGAAGCAATCGACCGGTACCGGATGGTGGTGCAGGACCACCAGCGCGTGGTGATGCGGGTATTCCTTCAGCGCCTGTTCGACCAGCGCCAGCTGATCGTCCTTGAGCTTGCCGTAAACCCGGCGCGGCACCATCGAGTCGAGCAGAATGAGTTGCCAGTTGCCGACCAGAATGCGCTTGGCGGCCGACCAGTTGCCACCGACCAGCTCGGTCGCCATCAGCGCCGGTTCGTCGTGGTTGCCGGGGATCCAGAAGGCGGGCATGGCAAACCGGTTCACGCCGTCGCGCAACCGCTGATACGACTCCGGGGTACCGTCCTGCGACAGATCACCGGTCGCCAGCAGCAGATCCTGCGCCGGCAGCGTGGCGATGTCGTCGAGTACCGCATTGAGGCTGAACGCCGTCTGCAGACCAAGCAGCTTGCCAGCATCGTCCTTGAACAGGTGACAGTCGGTGATTTGGACGAACTCGACCACGTCCGACTGGCGCGGGGTGACGGTTTGAACGGGGACAGATCCTTGTCGCATTCAGAGAGCTCCGGTGCGCGCCGCCGCGGGCCGCACAACCAATGACCGGATGCAATGCACAGGAACGCGCCGGCGCTGGCAGGAAGCCAGCCAGTCGGTCAGAAAATCGGTGACCCGCTGTTTTTCGTCGCGTTGAGCCATCTGTGCATTCGGGTAGGGATAGACGCCCTGCATCACCCGTCGGTCGTGCCACTGTAGCACTTCCGCCAAGCGGGCATCATGGTACAAGCGCACATTCATACGCCGTACCCCAGACAGCCAGTGTGACGCATTGCCCAATGCGTTCGGATCCAGTTCCTGAACCCGCAGCGTGGTGGTGTAACGGTCTTCTTCCAGTGTGATGAGTTCGAGCGCGCGTTTGCCGCCGGGCCGGCCGACCACGTCGCCGACCGCCAGCATGGCAGTCAACGTCTGGAAATTGCGTTCGCAGCCAGCCAGTAACCGGTCGAGATCCGGTACATAACGGCGCTGCGGTTGCTGGGCTCGAAACATCACGGCAGTCATGTTGGCAACCTTAGCGCGAAACCCCGGGCTTTGCGAATAGGCTGCAGTGAAGGCTGCGATTAGCAGTCAACGCCATGATTACCAGTTGACACCATGGATACGCAGCCACTGCAACGCCAGCACCGTCATGGCGTTTTCGATGTGGCCGGCATCCAGCCAGTCAAACGCGGTCTGGCGCGGCACCACGTGGATGCGGATGTCCTCATGCTCTTCCGGCAGGCCGCCGTGCGCGGCCAGCGCCGAGGCATCGACCTTGGCGGCGTAAACGTGAAAAATCTCATTGCAGCAGCCCGGGGTCGTGAAGAACCGGCCGATGAAATGCAGCGCCGAAACCGTACAACCTGCCTCTTCCATGGCTTCACGGCGAGCGATCTCTTCCGGCGGCAATTCCTTGTCCAACATGCCGGCAACCATTTCCAGCTGCCACGGCGTCCGTTCGCTGGCCAACGCGCCGATCCGGAACTGCTCGACGAACACCACCGCATCGAGCGCCGGATCGTACAGCAGCACCGACACCGCACCGCGGGTCATGAACACTTCGCGGGTAACCGGCTCACTGACTCCGCCGGCAAAGCGCTTGTGGGTGAACACAAACTTCTCAGCGCGGAAATAGCCTTGATAGAGCGGCTCGTGTGAAAGCAGCGTGTAATCGTTGCGACCGAATTGCGGCTTCATTGCCAGCTCCTCGCAGAGAACGTCCGAACCGGATGCCCGATGTGCAGACGAGAAAAAGGCAGGCTTGCACCTGCCTTTGA
>CAMLKQ010000388.1 GCA_946480585.1 uncultured Kangiella sp. | reverse complement strand
GCCGAGCGCGGACCGGACACCTGCATCTCGTTGTACACCTTGCGCACGTTCGGCACATTGGCGACCAATTCCGCCAAGGTGTTTTTGTAGCTGACGGTGGGAGTCTGGCCGATCAGCAACACGATGCGGTTGTAGCTGACCACTTCCACATGGCTTTGATCGGCAATGTCCATGCGGCTGCGAATCGCATTGATGGCGCGATTTTCGATGGCTTCGTCATCGAGCTGGGTGCCGATAGAACGCGGATCGTTGGCCGACATCGTGCCGGCGCCCGCACCGGCCACCAAGGCGCCGGCACAGCCGGTCAGCGTGGCCACACTTCCAGCGAGCAGCAGTGACAGCAGCGCAAGTTTTTGCAGGGATTTCATGCGATGTTTCCGTGTCGTATGCGTGAGGAGAGGGATCATTCGCCGGGTGTGCCAAACAGGTGGCGATCGATGTAGTCACACAGGCAATGAATGACCAGCAAATGCACTTCCTGAATGCGGGCCGTCGAGTTGGATGGCACCCGTACTTCGACATCGTTGGGGCCGAGCAGGCCGGCCATGCTGCCGCCATCGCGCCCGGTCAATGCCACGATCACCATGTCGCGATTCAGCGCCGCTTCCATCGCCGCGATCACGTTCTTCGAGTTGCCGCTGGTCGAAATGGCCAACAAGATGTCGCCGGCCTGACCGAGCGCGTTGATCTGCTTCGAGAACACCTGGTTGTAGTGGTAATCGTTGGCGATCGAGGTCAGCGTCGGTGTGTCGGTGGTGAGCGCAATCGCCGGCAGACTCGGCCGCTCGCGTTCAAACCGGTTCAGCATTTCCGACGAAAAATGCGCGGCATCGCCGGCCGAGCCGCCGTTACCGCACGCGAGGATCTTGTTGCCGTTCAGCAGCGCCTGAACCATGGCCGCGCCCGCGCGGGCAATGGCACCGGACAGCAGTTCGACTGAGGCAATTTTGGTTTGGATACTTTCGTTGAACAGATCTTGGATGCGCTGTTGTGCCGGATCCATGTTTGACTCCTCAGAAAAATTCGGTTTCTACCTGCTCGGCAGGCTTACGTCGCCGACCATCAGGTGCTGAACGCGTTCTTCAGCCAAAGCAAATCCGTGCCGGTGATGCTCACCACATCAAAACGACAAGCGCGTCGCTGATGTTCCGGGTGCTGCTGTAAAAACAATTGCGCGGCCAGGATCAGCCGCTGCTGCTTCTGCCGGGTGACCGATTCGGCCGCGCTGCCAAAGCCGGTGTTGTTGCGCACCCGCACTTCGACAAACACCAGTGTGGCCTGTTCCTGCATGACCAGATCGAGTTCGCCGCCGCGGTAACGGACATTGCGCGCGATCAGCGTCAACCCGGCCTGCTGCAAATGCGCGGCGGCGCGGTCTTCACCGGCACGCCCACGCAGCAGGCGCTGCAGCGTGGCGACGACGGTCATTCGTCGTCGCCGCTGCCGACCGGCACCGGTGCGACCGGCAGTGTTTCGATCGCGGCTTGTGTCGCCACCGGTTTGCCGTCGCGGAACCGCGCCCATGGCAAGGCGCGATGAATGCGGCCGGCGCCATCGACGCGCAACAAACCGGACAGGCCGCTGACCCGGTAATCCGGGAAGGCATACAGCCGGTTCAGCTCCGGCAGCAGCCGCCAGGCATCATAACCGAGCGCGAACAGGCGGGCTTGGCTGCCCACCGCGGCCGGCCACAGGCTGGCGACGCGCTGGCGCTCCTGCTGGGTGGCTTCGCCTTCATCGAGCAGCCACGGTGCATCGCAAAACTCGATGCCGTTCAGATCGCCATCCAGCGCCGGTTGGCTCTGGCCGGTGTAGAGCTGCGAGGTCGCCAGAACCGGAATGTCCTGACCGAAATAGAAATTGACGAACGGTTTCAATCGGCGAGCGCTGCTCGGCTTGGTAGCGAGCAGGATCACGTCGATGTCCTGCCGGCGCCGCACCTGGAAGCCGAGTTCCTTGCCGAGCGTCTGTTGCAGCGCCTTCATCCGGTTGCGCGAGGCATCGACGCCGAGCATGGCGGCCACATTGGCTTCAATCTGATTGTCCGGGCCGAGCTTGACCGACGCCAGCACGCTGCCGCCGCCCATCTCGAAGGCCTGTGCCATGGTCTGGGCGGCGCGCTCGCCGACCACGTCGTCGTTGCTGACGATCAAGGCTTGCCGGAAGCTCATCAGCGCGCGAGTGGCCACTTGCTCCGCTTCGTCCTCGACCGGCAGGCCGAACTGGAACAGCTGGTCGGCACGCTGGCTGGGGTCGTCGGTCATGTTCATCGCCAGGGTTGGCACCGGCAGCGTGCCAAGCGCAGTCAACTGCTGCAGCTGTTCCTTGACCAGCGGACCGACCACGGCACCGGCGCCGTCGGCGACGGCCTGGTTATACAACGCGACGATGTCGGCGCTGGCGCTGTCGTAGATTTTCAACTGCATGCCGGATTCGGCGTCATCGCTGTTGTAGAACCCGGCCAGCAGGCCGTCGCGAATCAGCCGGCCGGTCGCGGCGTAACGGCCGGTCAGCGGCAGCAGCACAGCCACTTGCTGGAAACTGAGCCGGTCGGCGCTGGCGGCGCGGCGCAATTCTTCCGGCAGGTTGTCGACCGCCGGATGAGTCGGATGCCGTTGCTGCCAATTGCTCAGCGC
>CAMLKQ010000387.1 GCA_946480585.1 uncultured Kangiella sp. | reverse complement strand
GGCGAAGCGTTTGGCGGAAAAGACCATACGACGGTCTTGCACGCCTGCCGCAAGGTCAAGGAATTGAAGGAAAGCGACCGCAGCATGGAAGAGGACTACGCCAACCTGCTGCGGACGCTGTCGAGCTGAGTAAATGGCCGTCGAGTCTGTTGTTCATTGGGGCGCTGATCGGCCCTAATGTGTTCCACGTGAAACATAACCACAACATTTTGGGATCCAAGGTCCAACATGAAATTCACGATCGCACGCGAGAACCTGCTGCCGGCCCTGAACATGGTCTGCGGTGCCGTTGAACGCCGCAACAACCTGCCTATTCTGGCCAACGTGCTGGTCAGCATTGGGGAAGAGCGGCTCAGCCTCACCGGCACCGATCTGGAAGTGGAACTGCGGGCCGAAGTGCCGTTGGAGAAGGGGGAACCGGGCGACATCACCGTGCCGGCGCGCAAGTTCCTCGACATTATCAAGGCCTTGCCCGACAAGCAGCCGGTGACCTTCCAGCTCGGTGATGGCCGAGTGACGGTCCGCTCCGGCAGCAACCGGTTCACGCTGACCACCTTGCCGGCATCCGAGTTTCCGTCGCTGGAAGAGGGCCCGGGCGCGGTGTCATTCGATTTGCCGCAGGTTGAGTTGCGCTCCCTGTTTGAACGGACCCAGTTTGCGATTGCCCAAGGCGATGTCCGCTACTACATGAATGGCCTGTTCCTGGAACTGAAATCCGGTCGCTTGCGCGCCGTTGCCACTGATGGCCACCGGCTGGCTTTGGCGGAAGCCCACAATCCGGTCGAGGCGAGCGGCGATTTCGGCGTGATTGTCCCGCGCAAGGGCATCATGGAGCTGCTGCGGCTGCTCGAACCCTCGGATCAGACCGTTAAAGTCACCGTCGGCACCAACCATATCCGCATCCAGACCGACAGCTATCACTTTGTTTCCAAGCTGGTTGACGGCAAGTTCCCGGAATACGAAAAGGTCATTCCGCGCAGTGGCGACAAGATCATGGTCATCGCCCGTGAATCCTTGAAGGAAGCGTTGGGTCGCGCCGCCATTCTGTGCAACGAGAAATTCCGTGGTGTGCGGCTCAACCTCAAGACAGGCCAACTGATTCTGGTCGCGAACAACCCGGAGCAGGAAGAGGCTGAGATTGAGGTCGATGTCGACTACACCAGCTCCGATCTGGAAGTCGGTTTCAACGTTAACTATTTGATGGATATCGTAAATGCCGTCAAATGGGAGAAGCTGCGCTTCATGTTCAGCGACGCGGCCAGCCCGGCGCTAGCCGAGGAGCATGGCGGCAGCGGCACGCTCTACCTCGTCATGCCGATGCGGCTTTGATGCTGGCATGGCCAGGGAACGCTGATGCTCGCTGAGCTTCGTTTCCAACATATCCGCAATCTGACTGATGGGGCGCTCTTACCGGCGCCCCATCTCAATTGGGTGTTCGGCAGCAATGGTGCCGGCAAAACCTCCTTGCTGGAGGCGATATGTCTGCTCGCCACCGGCCGGTCGTTCCGCACCAGCCAGATAGAGCGGGTGATTCAGGACGGGCAGGGCGAACTGACATTGTTCGGCCGCTGGTTTGCGGGCGCTGTCGAGCACCGCATCGGCGTCCGCCGCGACCGTCAAGGCGGTTTTGCCTTGCGGGTGGATGGTCAGGACGAGCGCAAGCTGTCCACCGTTGCTGCGATGGTGCCCGTTCAGGTACTCACCCCGGACAGTTACGGCCTGCTGGCCGGCAGCCCTCGAGAGCGCCGACGCTTTCTCGATTGGGGCGTGTTCCACGTGGAACATGGTTTCGCCCCGGTGGCTCAGCGCTACGCGCGTCTGTTGCAGCAGCGCAACGCCTTGTTGAAGGCCAAAGCCCCGAATCGCGAGCTGCAACCGTGGACCAGCCAGCTGATTGACGCCGCTCATCAGCTGCACCACCACCGAGACCAGTACTGGCGCGGGCTGGCGCCCGAAGTGGAGGCCGATGTGCTGGCCTTTCTACCGGACGCAGGCGTCGGCTTTGATTGGTACCGTGGCTGGCCGGAAGGTGAGCTGGCCGAGCTGCTTGAAGCCGGCTTGGAACGCGACCGCGCCAACGGCGCTACCGGCTATGGCCCGCACAAGGCCGATCTGCGCATCCGGGTTGGTCGGGTGTCGGCCGATGAGAAGCTGTCACGCGGCCAGAGCAAGCTGGTGGTCCAGGCCCTGCACTTGGCCCAACTGCGTCGCGTTGCCTGTCAGAACGACCGTGGCGGCCTGCTGTTGCTCGACGATGTCAGTGCCGAGCTTGATACCGACCGCCAGCAGGCACTTCTGGCCTCGGTTTTGGCGCTACCGGGCTGGCAGGTGTTCGTCACCGCCACACAAAACGGGCCGGAAGGCCTGCTGGCGCGGTATAATGCGGCCACGTTTCACGTGGAACATGGCGTCGTCCACAAGCAGGGCGCTGCCGGCGCAAATCGCTGATTCCACGCGGCTTTGCCGGCCACTCGTGCCAGCGCTGTCGCTCCGATGGCGGCAGTCGGGTAGGGCAGGCAAACTGATGTTCATTGATGATTTCGACTGCGGGCGAACCCACTGCCCCGGTCTTGTTTTGACGGGTGGATAGACCAAGCATGACCACTGAGAACACCGACAACGGCGGCTACGATTCCTCCAGTATTTCCGTGCT
>CAMLKQ010000386.1 GCA_946480585.1 uncultured Kangiella sp. | reverse complement strand
AGCTGCTGTTTGAGCGCTTCGGCGTCGTGATTGAGCAGCCGTGGCAACGGTCCGCGGGTGGCCAGCACTTGGCCTTTGATATCGGCCAGCAGCGCCGGAGCAGGCTCCGGGTCCCGGCACCAGGTATCGACAAAGCGGCGCTGCGAATGGCGCCGGTTCATCGAACGCAGCAGCAGCGCCAACAACAGTGCCGCCAGCAGCAAACTGCCGACACTGCCCGCTTTGATGACCTTGGAAGACAACGGTAGCCATGGCAACAACGCTGCGCTCAGCAGCGTTGCGCCCACAGCCCAGAGCAGCCCGCGTTCGGACGACTGCACTGACATAGCCCTGACACTCCTGTTGCCACGCCGCCGTTGGCTGAGCCACCTGCGCGGCCGCCCCTGTTCACAGGGCCATTACCAGCTTGGAGTATCGCCCCTGTTCCGGGGTTTTGGTCAACCCGATTCATCAACCGAAACAAAAAAGACCGTGCACGTCACCGGGCACGGTCTTTTGGTCAATCGCAATATCGCTCAGCCGCCAGCAGCGAGCTCATTGGTTTTGGCCCAGCCGCGGGTTTCAGCGACCCGTTTGGCCGTCGGCTTCAGGCCGGCGTACTGCTGTTGCAGCGCGATGGCCGTGGCGTCATCGGCTTCGCCAAGCACACCGAGTTTGAATTGGGCGGTCGGCGGCTTCTCGCCTACCCAGGCCCGCAACAGCAACTCGTACACTTCGGGCTTCTTGATCTTGACCAGCTCGGTGCCATTGACCGCAACCGAGGTGCCACGGTCGGGAATGAAATCGATGGTGATTTCATCGCCTTTGACGAAAGTTTCCTTGAAGGCATCGACGAACTGCATGATCTCCTTGCTGAGATCCATCACCAGTTTGCGATCGGAATTGATGGCGATGCGTTCGCGCCAGAGTTGGCCCAGACGGCGACCATAGAGTTTGTCGGCGCTGATGCGCATGGAAATGCGCTTGTTCCAGACCGACGTGGCGATCACGTCCGGCGTATTGCTGTGATGCTCAAGATACAGCGCGCCCAAATACAGCGTGCCGGTCAGCTCCCGGGCTTCGCCGACGCCGTTCAGCACCACTTCGGCGCCATTGGCAAGTTTGTTGGTGTTGACGGACTCATCCGCCGCTTGCGTGCTGGCTGACAGCAGCAAGGCCAGCGCGGCCAACCAGCGCATGCCGGTCTGCTGGCGTCCGTTGTTCGAAATCGCGCTCACCAGAGCATCCCCCTAGCAGATCGAGCTCAGCGTGATACGTCCCAGCTGATCATCGACCAGTTTTCTGATCTGTCGGCTTCCGTGGTCGACAGCATTGTCGCAGCCAACATAACAGCCTCGTTGTCCGCGTCAAGAGGTCGGGGCAGATGTTCAAGGAAAATCAAGTGCAGAATTAACAAATCAGCCGGAAACTGACGCACAACGTCCACTATTGCCCTTCAACGCGGCAGCAAAACTGCAAGGCCGGGTACGGGCATCCAACTGCGGCGCGATCAGCTTATGCCACGCCAGCTGGCATGCCGCCGGTGAGCCGGGCATGGCGAAGACGACCGTGCCATTGGCGACACCGGCCAGCGCACTCGACTGCATCGCACTGGTACCAATCTCGGCGAACGACAAAGCCCGGAACTGCTCGCCAAAGCCATCGACAAGCTTATCGAACAGCGGCGTCACCGCGGCAATAGAGTGATCGCTGGCACCACCAAGGCCGGTACCACCATTGATGAGCACCACCTGCGTGCTGTCATCGGCAATCCAGTGTGCAATCTGAGCCCGGACCCGATAGCGATTGTCCGGCAACAACAGGCGCTCTGCGAGCTGATGGCCCGCTTCGAGCAACGCCGACTGCAGACCATCGCCAGCGCGATCTTCCGCCAGCGTGCGGGTATCCGACACAGTGAGCAGTGCAATGCTTAGCGGCAGCAATTCGGTAGCAACCGATTTCACGAGAAGTCTCCTCTGCCCTGCTGCTGCCAACGCAGCCAGTCAGATGGCGTATTCACATTGGCAAACACGGTGCTGGCATCCGTTGGCAACGGCACGGTAAGGGTCGGCAGTTTTGCCAGCACATCGCGCAGCGAGCGCCGTGAGTTTGGTTGCAATTCCTCCGCAACCACAGCGCGTACCACGGCGGTGTTCGGTAACAGCAATGGCAGCGGACTGTCGCCGGCAAACTGCACGGCACACTTGCCATCACCGGCGACGATCAACTCCGCCAGCAGCGCCGGTGGCAGCGCCGGCATGTCCACCGGCACCACCAGCATCTGCTCGATCTCCGCGTGCTCGGCCAAGGCGTGCAAGGCGGCATCAATGCCGGCGAGCGGTCCGGCTTGCGGCAAGCGATCGGCAAGCCCGCCCACTGCCGCGCCGCTCACCAACACCGGTGCGCAACCGACAGCCTGTAATTGCTGCTGCATGAACTGCAGCAAGGTTTGTTGTGCGGTCACCGGCAACAAGGCTTTGTTGCGGCCCATGCGCAGGCTTTGGCCACCGGCCAGCACCAGACCGGCGGTGTGTCGAGATGGCGACCGGTTCAGCGGTAGTGCCACGGTAAGATCTCGTCAAACAGACTGGCTATCGGCACCCGCACGCCTTCGTGAAATTCGCTGCGACCTTCATCCAACACCAGCCAGACATCGCTGCTCAGCAGCGGTTTGAT
>CAMLKQ010000385.1 GCA_946480585.1 uncultured Kangiella sp. | reverse complement strand
CACAATGCCGGTTGGAACCAGTTCGGTTTGTTTGAAGAGCAATCGGTGCACAGCATTGATTACACGGTCCAACTCAATCTGCAGGCACCGATGCTGTTGACCCATGAGTTGCTGCCACTGCTGCATCTGCAGCGCGGCGCGCATCTGGTTTTCATCACTTCGACGTTCGGCCGCATCGGCCATCCCGGCTATGCCGCTTATGCCGCCGCGAAATTTGGCTTGACCGGCTTCGCCGAGAGCTTGCGCCGGGAATTGTCGGATTGCGATATCACCGTCACCACCCTGTCACCGCGGGCGACCCGCACCGCGCTCAATCCGGCCAACGTCGTGGCCTTGAACGCCGCGCTGAAAGTCCAGATGGATGAGCCGGCCGTGGTCGCAAGTGCAGTTGTCGATGCGCTGCGCACCCGCCCTGCCCGCCGTCAACTCGGCTGGCCGGAAAAACTGTTCGTTCGCATCAACGCCGTATTTCCCCGACTCGTCGACCGCGCGCTCGCCAAACAGCTGCCGCTGGTCAAACGCTATGCCCGTTCTTGAGGAGAATCCGTCATGACATCATCGCTTCGTTTGCTGTCTCGCTTCGTGTTGGCGACCATCACCGGTCTCGGTCTTGCTGGCGCCGCGCTCGCCGACGTGAGTCCTGAGGTGGTCGCGCTGCAAACGCGCTGGGCCGAAATCAAATACCAGACCCCGGAAGCCGAGCAGGAAAAAGCCTTCGCCGCTTTGGCGGCCCAAGCCGCCACAGTCAGCAAAACACAACCGAATCAGCCGGAACCGCTGATCTGGGAAGGTATCATCCTGTCGACCTATGCCGGTGCCAAGGGTGGCCTCGGTGCACTCAGTCTGGTGAAACAGGCGCGGGAAAAATTTGAAGCGGCGTTGGCGCTGGACAAACATGCGCTGGCTGGTTCGGCCAACACCAGCCTGGGCAGCCTATACTATCAAGTACCGGGTTGGCCGATTGGCTTCGGCGACGATGACAAAGCCCGCGAACACTTGCAGGCGGGTTTGGCCGACAATCCGGATGGCATCGACAGCAATTATTTTTACGCCGACTTCCTGTTCGATCAGGGTGAATATGTGGCCGCCGCTGTGGCGATCAGCAAAGCCTTGCAGGCGCCGCCACGCCCGGGCCGCGAACTCGCTGATCAAGGTCGACACAAGGAGGCGGAGCTCCTGCAAGCCAATATCATGAAAAAACTGAAGAAGTGATCCATGCGACTCCTGCTGGCAGAAGATGATCAATTGTTGGGCGACGGCATCGTGACTGCGCTACGCCGGGCCGGTTACAGTGTTGACTGGTTCCGGGACGGCGCTGCGGTCGGCCCGGCCATGCAAAGTGAACAATTTGATCTGGTCATTCTCGATTTGGGCCTGCCCAAACTGGATGGCCTTGATGCACTTCGCCAGCTGCGCAAACGCGGTGACACTACCCCGGTGTTGATCCTGACCGCGCGCGATGAGATCAGTGACCGCGTGACCGGGCTCGATGCCGGCGCCGATGACTATCTCGGCAAACCCTTCAACCTTGACGAACTCTTGGCGCGGCTGCGCGCGCTGCAGCGTCGCCGGGGCGGCCGCGCCGAGAACCTGATCGAACACGGCGAACTGAGTGTCGACCCCAGCGGCCACCGGGTCAGCATCAGCGGTGAACCGGTCACCCTGCCACGACGTGAATTTGCCTTGTTGCTGGCACTGCTGGAAAACCGCGGCACCATTCTGACCCGTGAACAACTGGAACAAACGTTGTACAGTTGGGCAGAGGAAGTGGGCAGCAACACTATCGAGGTGCACGTGCATCACCTGCGCAAAAAGCTTGGCAACGATTTGATCCGCACGGTACGCGGTATCGGTTACACCATCGATCCTCTGCCCACAGCGGTGAAGAGCACCGCGTCATGAGTCTGCGCCGTTACCTGCTGAGCACCCTGCTCGGATTGCTGGCGCTGTTACTGTTGATTTCAGCGCTGGCCGGCTACAGCGAAAGCCGGCACGAACTGGAGGAAGTGTTCGACGCCCAGCTCGCCCAGCACGCCAAGGTGCTGCGCGCCTCATTGGCGCCGGCCATCGAACGCCAGGCCGGTCTGCTCGCCATTGAAAGCTGGCACAACAATATTGACGTGGATGAACACAGCGATGAAAACGAAGCGTGGGAACGCGATGCGCTCGGCCACGCTTACGAGAACAAGATCGCGTTTCAGCTCTGGAGTGCCGAAGGCAAGCTGCAGGCACGCTCGGATTCGGCACCATTCACCCCCTTCTCCGATTTTGTCGCCGGCTACAGCGAAATGGTGCACGGCGAACGCACTTGGCGGGTGTTCACGCTGGGCAACGCCAGCGGCGGCTGGATTCAGGTCGGTCATCGCGATGATGTTCGCGGCGAACTGTCGGCCGAAATCGCCTTGCAAACCATCTGGCCCGCTTTGCTGCTCATGCCGGTCATGGCGCTGGTGATTCTGCTGAGCTTGCGTCATGCGCTGAAGCCACTGAAAACATTGACTCGCACCTTGGGCGAACGCAGCCCGTCCGAGCTGGACCCGTTGCCGGTGGACAAGGTGCCAGAAGAAGTACAACCGCTGGTCCGTGGTTTCAATGCCTTGATGGCGCGTTTGGAAAATGCGTTCCAGCAGCAGAAGCGGTTTATTGCCGATGCCGC
>CAMLKQ010000384.1 GCA_946480585.1 uncultured Kangiella sp. | reverse complement strand
GCGCCGGCAGCGCCAGGCAAGGTCGGTGCCGGGGCATCGCGCTCAAGCAGCAGCAATTGCCGGCTGCGCTCGGCCAGCGGCGCGAGCGACCAAGTCGACGGCGTCGCGGCCGCACCCAGCAGCCCCCAGACTTGAAAGGCTTCGCTGGCGTCCTGCAGCTGGGCCTTGAAAAACACCGCGTATTTTTTCAGTGCCTCCAGCAACAGCGGCACCACCGGTCGCGGCATCACCAGCAAGAAATCCTGCTCGCGACGAAGCAGCCGGAACAGCGCCCGCATTCGACCCTGCGGCGTGCAGCTGGCGGCCCAGGTCTGTTGTCCGGCCGCCAAGGCCTGCACATCGGCGGTCAATTGCCCTTGCAGGAACTTGCCGGCATCGGGGCCGCTGATTTGCAGCACGCCGAGTTGGTCGCGTCCGGTATCCGGCTGATCCAGCCGGTAATGGCGGCCGTCGGCCGGCAGGTTGGCGACGAATGAGGCAACGGACAGGAATTCGGTCATGGACGGGAACCCATTGGTACAATTGGGGCGAAATTTTTTCGCACCGAAACGAGGCCGCCATTGTACGGGAAGAGTTTGACTGACGTGGAGCAGCGCCGACTCCGCTTTCAATGCCGTCGCGGCATGTTGGAACTGGACGTGATCCTGCAGCCGTATTTTGACAAGGCGCTGACGCAACTGGACGAAACCGGTTGGCACGAGTTTATTGCGCTGCTGTCGGAGCCGGATCCGGATATTTACAGCTGGTTGATGGGTTATGCCCAGCCGGAAAACCCTGCACATGGCAGGGCGATTGCCGCGATCCGCGCCAGCCTGCCGGCGACCTGAGCCGCGATGACTCCGCCGGTCGTCAGCAGCGAATTTCATTTGCACGGTTCGCCGCTTTTGCGCGGCTTCAGTGCCACGGCTCATGTCGGGCTGCTGGTGCTGATGGCCGTAGCGCTGTGGTCGCGTTGGCCGCTTGTCTTGCTGGGGGCAGCGCCCGTGCTGATCGGTCATGCCGTCTTTGCCGATCGCCAGCTCGCGCTGCGCGCAAGCAACGCCATTCGCGCGCTGCGTCACGATGCCGAGGGCTGGTCAGTAGCAGGGGCAATGGGCGAATGGCAGCCGATACAACTGACCGCTGGCACGACCGTGACCAGCCGGGTGATCGTGCTGGGCTGGTCAGTCGGCTTCGCGCGTTCGCATCATTTGTTGGTGACGCCGGACATGTTGCCCGACGGCGAATTCCGGCGCTTGTGCCGGCTGCTCTGGCAGGCAACGCCAGCACTCGCGCACGACACGCAATCGGTATAATGCCGACCACATTTTTACTTGTTGGATCAGTCCCATGACTCAGTACAAGCAGTTGTTGCAGCAAATCGAAACCCTGAAGAAGCAAGCCGAAGAAGTGCGTCAGCGGGAAATCTCGGAAGTCATCAAGGACATCAAGGCGATGATGGCCGAATACGGTATTACCCCGGCGGATCTCGGTTTCACGGTGGCCGGTCGCAGCGGCAAGAACAAACCGGCGGCGGCTGCCAAATACCGCCATCCGGAATCCGGTGAAACCTGGTCGGGCAAAGGCCGGGCGCCGAAATGGCTGCAGGAGGCCGAAGCCAGCGGTCAGCGCCGTGAGCAGTTTTTGATCGGTTGAGTGCTTGTTGGCGATAACGCCGGCAACAAAAAAACGCCCGCAATGCGGGCGTTTTTCATTTTCTGAATCAGCGGAGCACTGCGCTTGCTCCACGGAATGCAGGCTCAGGGCGTCAAGATGGTTTGCCGTTTGCCGCCATCGGGCAGCAGGTTCGGGTGGTCCCGGTTGTAATGAAGGCCGCGGCTTTCTTTGCGCGCCATCGCCGCGCGCACGATGAGCTCGGCCACTTGCACCAGGTTGCGCAGTTCGAGCAGGTCATTGGTGACGCGGAAATTACGGTAGTACTCGCGGATTTCTTCCTGCAGCAACTGAATACGGCGCTGGGCTCGTTCCAGTCGCTTGTCGGTACGGACGATACCGACGTAATCCCACATCAGCTGACGCAGTTCATGCCAGTTGTGCGAAATGACGACTTGTTCGTCCGAGTCGGTGACCCGGCTTTCATCCCAGATTGGCAACTCCGGCGGCGCCGGCACCCGGTGCCATTCCGCGAGTATGTCTTCGGCGGCCGCTTCGGCAAATACCAGACATTCCAGCAATGAGTTTGACGCCATCCGGTTAGCGCCGTGCAGGCCGGTCCAGGCGACTTCGCCCACCGCATAAAGCTGTTCGAGATCGGTGCGTGAGCGCAGATCGACCAGCACGCCGCCGCAGGTGTAGTGCGCGGCCGGCACCACCGGGATCGGTTGCTTGGTCAGATCAAAACCGTACTTCAGGCACTGCTCATACACGGTCGGGAAATGGCTGGTGATGAACTCGGCGCTCTGATGGCTGATGTCGAGGAACATGCTGTCGGCGCCGAGCCGCTTCATTTCATTGTCGATGGCGCGGGCGACGATGTCGCGCGGCGCGAGTTCGGCGCGGTCATCGTATTCCGGCATGAACCGGCTGCCATCGGGTCGGCGCAAATAGGCGCCTTCACCGCGCAGCGCTTCGGTCAGCAGAAAAGTCTTGGCCTGTGGGTGATACAGGCAGGTCGGGTGAAACTGGTTGAATTCCAGATTGGCGACCCGGCAGCCGGCGCGCCAGGCCATGGC
>CAMLKQ010000383.1 GCA_946480585.1 uncultured Kangiella sp. | reverse complement strand
ACGCTGGTGGCCTGGCTGGCGGAAGCCCGCCGGCGTCAGATCAGCGTCGAGCTGCTTGGCGCCAACGAACAATTGCTGCAGCTTGCCCGCGTCGGCGGGGTCGATACCGTGCTACCGTTGCACTGGCAGGCCGACGTCGCGGTCAACGGCTGACCGGCGCTTGACCGGTTCTGGGCATGGCGGTTTTTTTCAAACAGAAACAGGACAGCAGCGAATGGCAGTAACGGTAGAAGCCCTGAAGGCGCGCTTGCAGCAAGCGTTTGCCGGCGAACAGGTTGACGTCAGCGGCGATGGTTACCATTTTCAGGTGACGGTCATCAGTGAGCGTTTTGCGGGTTCGCGCGCGGTGCAGCGCCAGCAACAAGTTTATGCTGCCGTCCAGGATTGGATTGCCAGTGGTGAATTGCATGCGCTCAGCATGCGCACCTTCACACCAGCGGAATGGGTTACCGCCAGTTCAGCTGGCTGATTGCAGCAAGTGGAAGTTTCATGCAAAAACTCGTGATTGACGGCGGCGTCCCCTTGCATGGGGACGTTCGCATTTCCGGCGCCAAGAATGCGGCCTTGCCGATTCTGTTCGCGACCATTCTGGCCGACGGTGAAGTCGAGCTCAGCAATGTGCCCCATCTCAATGACATCACCACGACCATTGCCTTGTTGAGCCGGCTCGGCCTCAAGATCACGGTCGATGAACAGATGCGGGTGCTGGTCGATGGTCGCTCCATTGATCATTTCGAAGCGCCCTATGATCTGGTCAAAACCATGCGAGCCTCGGTGCTCTGTCTCGGTCCTTTGCTGGCGCGGTTCGGCCAGGCCGATGTGTCGTTACCGGGCGGTTGCGCCATCGGCGCGCGACCGGTCAACCTGCATATCCAGGGCCTGCAGCAAATGGGCGCCGAGATCACGGTTGAAGGCGGTTATATCCGCGCCCGTAATCCGGCAGCCAATAATGGCCGGTTGAAAGGCGCACACGTGTTTTTTGATCTGGTCAGTGTCGGCGCCACCGAAAACATTCTGATGGCGGCGACGCTGGCTGACGGCACCACCGTTATCGAGAACGCGGCGCGCGAACCGGAAGTGGTCGATCTGGCCAACTGCCTGATTGCGATGGGCGCGAAGATCGAAGGCGCTGGCACGTCCACCATTACCGTGCACGGTGTCGAACGCCTGCACGGCGGCCGTTATGCAGTGCAACCGGATCGGATCGAAACCGGCACCTATCTGGTAGCGGCCGCGATGACCGGCGGCAAGGTGCGTTGCACCCATACCGATGCCCATATTCTCGATGCCGTGTTGCAAAAGCTGAAGGAAACCGGCGCCAAGATCGAAGTCGGGCCGGATTGGATCTCGCTCGACATGCAGGGCAAACGACCGAAAGCGGTCAACATTTCCACGCTGCCGTATCCCGGTTTTCCGACCGACATGCAGGCGCAGTTCTGCGCCTTGAATGCCATCGCCGAGGGCACCTCGACCATCACCGAAACGATTTTCGAGAATCGCTTCATGCACGTGATGGAGATGCAGCGGATGGGGGCGCATTTTGATGTCCAGGGCCATACCGTGGTGGTGCACGGCGTCAATCAGTTGACCGGTGCTGCGGTGATGGCGACTGATCTGCGCGCCTCGGCCTCGCTGGTGTTGGCGGCGCTGGTGGCGAAAGGTGAAACCACCATCGAGCGGATTTATCACATCGATCGCGGTTACGAGCATATCGAACAGAAGCTGCAGGGATTGGGCGCCCGGATTCGGCGGGTCAGCTGATTTTCGTTCCGCGTCTGAAAACAAACGCCCGCGAAAGCGGGCGTTTGTTTTCAGGGCTGATGTCATTCGCCGTCCGGTGGTCGCGCCGGATCGGCGCCGCGCTCGCTGACAATCACCGGCACATCCTGGCTGACATCGCCGCGCCAGATGCGCAACGTGATGGTGCTGCCGGGCGCGCTGTCGGCAATGCGCCGCAAGAGCTCGGTGACGCCGCCGATCAATTCGCCATTGACATGGGTGATGCGATCACCCGGCTGCAGACCGGCCGCCGCGGCCGGGCCGTTGGGTGACACTTCATCGATGCGTACAGCGTTGAGGAATTTGTCGTCGTGATCGTCGCTGCGGATCTCATTGGCTGAGCCACTGCCGACAAAGCCGATGGAGCCGCGAATGACCCGGCCATGGGCGAGAATCTGTTCGATGATGGTTTCGGCGTATTCGGCCGGAATGGCAAAGCCGATGCCTTGCACGCCAAGCTGGGCCGGCAACACTTCCGAATTGACCCCGACCCATTCGCCGCGGGCATTGACCAGTGCGCCGCCGCTGTTGCCGCGGTTGATGGCGGCATCAGTTTGAATCAGGCGGATGAAGCCGCGCTCCAGTCGTTCGGTGGCGCTGACAATGCCGACGGTGACGGTTTGGCCAAGCAGAAACGGGTAGCCGATCGCTAGCACGACATCGCCGACCCGGGCCGCACGCACCGGCATGGCGATGGCCGGTAATTTGTCGGCCTTGACCCGCAACAGTGCAAGATCAGTGGCCGGATCGGCGCCGATCACATCCGCGCGCAAGGTGCGGCCATCGCGCAATTCCACCGCAATGGCTTCGGCCTGCCGGATGACATGGAAGTTGGTGATGATGAGACCGTCCTGACGCCAGATGACGCCGGAGCCAAGGCCGACCGAGACCCGGTT
>CAMLKQ010000382.1 GCA_946480585.1 uncultured Kangiella sp. | reverse complement strand
TCCTCCACCACAAACGATTGCGCGCTGTGCGTGGCCCAGAGCAGCGCCCGGTTGAAATCGGCATCCGGGGTCACCAGCGTCGCGGTCTGCAAACGCTGACAAAGCCGCTGCTCGGTGGCCAGCCAACTATTTTCCGCTTGCAGTGCCTTGACCTGCGCCAGCGCCGCCTCGGCATTGTCCGCCACCGCCAGATGCACAGTGAACTGACGCGCTGGCGCACGGGTGCGAAGCAGCCAGGCGCGCGCATCGCCCGCTTCAGCATTCACACCATTCACACTATCCGCACCGAGCAGCAGCGCGTTCGCCTGCGTCACTGCTTTGCCTTCTTGCTCCAGCTCAAACGGCAGGTCGGCACTGAGGGCAATCGCGCCACCCGGATACGCCAGCAATACTGCATCCGCTGTCTCGGGCCGACTCAGGGTCACCGTCTTCGGCAGCAGCGGTGCAATCGAAAGCCGTGCCGCAGACTCCGTTTGCACCCGAATCGACAGTGCCGAACGACCACTGTGCAGCAGCAGCGTTTGTTGCAGGCCGTTGCCACTGCTGCGATGGCCGTACGGCAGAATTAGTTCGCTCGCAGTCGGCGCCCGCCGATCCGCCAACTGCCCGTCGCGAAACACGGCATAGTCCCACAGCACACGGTGCTGACGATGGCTGTAACCATTGCCATGACCGTAGCTGTGAGTGAAATTCTCGTAAAAACCGGCGACATTGTCGGTGGCAACAAACTGCGCACGCTTGTCACCTGCCACCGGCAATGCCATACGCTCAAACAGCACAGACGGCGTGTCACAAGCCGCCGACGCCGGTATATCTGCGTTTGCCATTGTCACGGCAGGCATCGTCAGGCTTGCGCATACGATCAGGAGCACGCTACGGCAAGGCCCGCTCAAGCCATGACAGCTGCGCCAGCCTACCGCTACCCGATCCGACCAAATTTGGTTAAGGTGCCATGCCATGACCGCTCACTTTTCTTCGATACCGCCCTTCACGATGAAACCTGCATTGTTGGAACGATTCGCTCTCATCACGCTGTCGATTCTGCTCGCCAGCACGGCCCATGCCGAGCTGCCGGCGCCGCGACTGTCTGATTGCGATCGACCGCAACAAATCCTGGCGCCAACACCGACGCCAGCGCCAGCCATGACCGCGATTGCACTGAACAGCGAACTGATTTACTGGCCGGACGGTAACGGCGAGACCTTGCAGCTTTACGCCAGTCGCGACAGCAGTTTGCAGATTGATGACGAACAACGCCTGCGTGGATTTGATGACCGCGTATCGCTGCTGCCGTATCAGCAACCGGTATCGGCAGCACTGAAAGCCCGATTTCCGCATTTGTTGCAAACGCAGGCGACAGGCAAACTGTTCCAGCTGGTCGGTGTTGACCGTGACCGGCGCCTGCAATTGCTGCAAAGCCAGCTGCTGCTCGCCCGGCAGGACAGCAGCGGTCGCGTACTGGCGAGTGCATCGCTTCAGCTCGCGGGCTGGCTCGACGAGGAATTTGCCGCCGCCGAATTGGCAACACTCGGCGCGCAACCATCGCGCCAGCAGACACAGTTCGCGCTGTGGGCGCCGACCGCGCAACAGGTGGCGCTGTGCCTCTATCACAACGCCGACAATCAGGCCGATGCGGTCTTGCCCTTGCAACTGGACAGCCGCACCGGCATCTGGCAACTGCAACGCAGCGGCGATTTGAGCGGTCGCTATTACAACTATCTGGTGGATGTGGTGGTGCCGACCGTTGGCCTTGTCCGCAACCGGGTCACCGACCCCTACTCGCTGAGCCTCAGCACTGATTCGGTACGCAGCTACATCGCCAATCTGGACAGTCCGACCATGAAGCCGGCCGGCTGGGACAGTGCGCCACGTCCGAGCGCGCCGCTGCACGCCACTGATCTGATGATCTACGAATTGCACGTGCGCGATTTTTCGCTGCACGACAGCCGCGTCACACCCGCCTATCGTGGCAAGTACCTGGCCTTTACCGAGCCACGTTCGTTCGGCATGCAGCATCTGCAGGCCTTGCAGCAGGCCGGCATGACCGACATCCATCTGCTGCCCATTTTTGATTTCGCCACCGTGCCGGAAGCGCGCTGTCTGACGCCCAGCATTCCGACCGCCGCCGCCAACAGTCCAAACCAGCAGGCGGCGATCACTCAACTGCAAGCCCGTGACTGTTACAACTGGGGCTACGATCCGTTTCATTTCAACGCGCCGGAAGGCAGCTACGCGACCGACAGCAAGAATGGTGCGACCCGCGTGCGTGAATTGCGCCACATGGTGATGGCGTTGCACAAAACCGGACTGCGCGTCGGCATGGATGTGGTCTACAACCATACCCATGCGGCGGGTCAAGCGCCGACCTCGGTGCTGGATCGGATCGTGCCGGGCTATTACCACCGGCTGAATCGGCAGGGCGAGGTAGAAACCTCGACCTGCTGTGCCAATACCGCGACCGAACACCGGATGATGGCCAAACTGATGATCGATTCGGCGGTGATTTGGGCGCGCGATTACCGGATTGATTCCTTCCGGTTTGATCTGATGGGACACCAGCCGCGCGCCGCCATGGAACGCCTGCAGACAGCGGTCGATGCCGCGACCGGACGCTATGTTCCGCTGATCGGTGAAGGCTGGAATTTTGGCGAAGTGGCGAATGGCGCCCGCTTTGTTCAGGCGTCGCAGCTGTCGCT
>CAMLKQ010000381.1 GCA_946480585.1 uncultured Kangiella sp. | reverse complement strand
GACATGGAAGCCGGTCTGCGCGAACTCAACACATTTGTTCACGGCACGCTGCAGACACTGCAAGACAAGCCGGCCGACAATCCCGGCAAGTGGGCCGGTGCGTTTGCGCTGGACACCTCCGGCGGTCGCTACGGTGGTGATGCGTTTCCGTTGCTGACGGCTGATGATCACTATGTGCCGGTTGGCTGGCAGCAAACCGGGAACCGGCCGGAAGGTGTGGAGCTGTTGTACAAACAGGTGGTCGAGCCGCACTGCAGCAGCTGTCATGCCTTGCAGGGCAATCAGGCCGGCGAAGATGAGCAGGTGCTGGTCGACGGCGAGCTGATCAGTCTGGCCAACGCGGTGAATTTCTCCAGCTATGAAAAATTCATGGCATACAACGACCAGATCATCGACTACGTCTACCGGCGCGGCATCATGCCGCTCAGCCTGCGCAATTACGAAAGCTTCTGGCGCGATCCGGACGGCGCGCCGACGCTGCTTGCCAGCTTCCTGCAGGATTTCCCGTTGTTTGATTCCGCCGGCAAGGTGAATGCGCCGGGCGCCCCGATCGCCAAACCGGGCGCGAACCGCCGCGTGCAATCGCCGGTGCAATTGGATGCCTCGGCCAGCTTGTTTGCCGAGACCTTTGCCTGGCGTATTGTCAGCGGGCCCGGTACTGCCAGCTTGTCGGCAAGCAACGTCGCGGCGCCGGTGTTCGAAGCCGATGCCGATGGTGACTACGTGCTGGAGCTGGTGGTCAGCAACAGCCGTGGCGCCAGTGAGCCAGCGTTGCTGACCGTGTCGATCGACAGCACTGTCACCGCGCAATCGCAGCTCACCTTTGCCGATGACATCCGGCCGATCCTCGGCAGTGCCACCGGTCTGCGCTGTGCCAGCTGTCACAACAGTCCGACCACCAACACTGGCATCCCGGTGCGGTACGATGACAACAATCCGTCGCTGTACCGTGATGTGTTGGCGCGCATCAACTTTGCTGATCCGGAAAACAGTCGTTTGCTGCGTAAACCGACCAGCGTACGCCATGGCGGTGGTATCCAGCTTGACCTGAGCACCGAGCAAGGTCAGGCCGATTACAACACCTTGATAAACTGGATCCGGGAAGGCGCCGTTTGTGGCGACGCTGCCGGTATCTGTAACTGAATTCAAATTGCATTGCGGGTGAAGCCAAGGAGTGTGCCATGAAGTTCACCAATGAATCCGACCGCCGCGAGTTCCTGATGCGTGCGATCAGTACCGGCCTGTTTGGCCTGGCCGCGGGCAGTGGCTTGCTGTTACCGCAGCAAAGTCTCGCCAAACCGGGCAGCACCTTGCTGCCGCCGGGGCGCTCCATCTTCGATTTCCGTGGCGATGTTCGCATCGATGGGGCGCAAGCCACAGAAGCCACCCGCATCGGCCCGAACGCGCTGGTCGAAACCGGCAGCAACAGCTTCATCAGTTTTATCATCGGCAGTGATGCGCATCTGGTGCGGGAAAATACCCGGGTCCAGTTTTCCGGCAACCGCGCCAGTGTCTCGGTGCAGGAGGAGAGCAGTTTCTTTGCCGACAGCATGAATCTGCTGACTGGCAAAATCCTGTCGGTATTCGGCCGACGCGACAGCGGCAAGCGCTACAACCTGCGCACGACGACCGCCACCATCGGCATCCGCGGTACCGGGGTTTATACCGAATCCGCCAGTGATCACAGCTATGTTTGCACCTGCTATGGCGCGGTCGAAATCGGTGCCAACAACGATGATGCCAGCAAGGAAGAGATTGTCTCGCGGCATCACGATGCCCCGCGCTATATCGCCGCCGATGGCGCTGCCGGCAAGCTGATCACGCCGGCACCGATGAAGAACCACACCGATGAAGAGCTGATGTTGATCGAGGCGCTGGTTGGCCGGGTGCCACCGATATCCTCAGTCAAAGGCTACAAAGCGCCACGCAAGGGCTACTGAGTTGAACAAGGGACAACGGCCACCGCAGTGGCCGTTGTCGTTCCATCTGCCATCACAACAAGAACGTTAACCATGATGCGATTCATTCTGGCCCTGCGCCGTATCAGTCCGTCCACCTGGCTCCGCATTATTACCGGCCTGGCGTTGCTGCTGTTTTTCCTGATGCATGTGGTCGGCGCAATGCGTCTGTCGCTGCTTGAAGAGCTGGAGCTGGATGCCTACGACCTGCACCTGAACGCGACCCTGCAGAACACGCCCGATGAACGGATTGTCATTGCCGACATTGACGAGAAAAGCATCGGTGTACTGGGTCAGTGGCCGTGGCGGCGTGACCGCTTGGCAGCCTTGGTCGAAACCCTGCTCGATGACTACAAAGCCAAAGTGGTGTCATTCGACATCGTTTTTCCGGAAGCCGATCGCTCCGATGCTGGTCCGATTCTGCAACGGCTGCACGACGGCGCGTTCAGTCAGGACCCGGCGGCGCAAGCAGCGCTGAGTGGCCTGCTTGCCGAAGTCAATTACGATCAGAAATTCGCCGAGGCTTTGCGCGGTCGTAATGTCGTGCTCGGTTACGTGTTCGATCAAACCCACGTCAATCAGCTCAACGCCTTGCCGGCGGCGGTGGCGGAGTTGCCGCCGGATCTGCAAGGCCAGTTGCCGGTGCCACAGCCGAAAGGCTACACCGCCAATCTGGCCGTGCTGCAAAGTGAAGTCAGCCATGTCGGCTTTTTCGACAACCCGGCCGTTGATATCGATGGCAT
>CAMLKQ010000380.1 GCA_946480585.1 uncultured Kangiella sp. | reverse complement strand
GGTGCGGTCGCCGGTCAAGGTGTGGTCTGGTACACCGGCCAGTTCTATGCGCTGTATTTCCTGTCGACGACGCTGAAAGTGCCGTTTCAGGATGCCTATATCCTGATCGCGGTTGCATTGGCGCTGGCGACACCGTTCTTCATCGTGTTCGGCAAGCTGTCTGACAAGATTGGTCGCAAGTGGATCATGATGGTCGGTTGTGCGCTTGCCATTGTCACGTATTTCCCGATCTTCAATGCGCTGACCCAGTATGCCAACCCGGCCCTGGCTGCGGCGCATGAAAAGAATCAGATCGTGGTCGAGGCAAGCAATTGCAATTTCGTCATCATTCCGTCGCCGTCGTACAAGCCTAGTGATTGCGACAAGGCCAAAAATTTCCTTGCCAAGAACGGCATTGCGTATACATCGGTTGATCTGCCAGCCGGCAGTGCCGATCAGGTTGTGCTGAAAATCAACAGCGATGTCGAGCTGAAGGGCTTTGACGAAGCGGCCTACAAAGCGGCGATCGCGGCTGCCGGCTATCCGGACAAGGCCGACCCGGCCCAGATGAACAAGGCGATGGTGTTGCTGCTGCTGTTTATTCTGGTGCTGTACGTGACCATGGTGTACGGCCCGATCGCGGCGTTTTTGGTTGAGCTGTTCCCGACCAATATTCGCTATACCTCAATGTCGCTGCCGTATCACATTGGCAACGGCTGGTTCGGCGGCTTCCTGCCACTGGTTGCATCGGCAATGGTGGCGGCGACCGGCAACATCTACTACGGCCTCTGGTACCCGGTTGCCGTGGCGGCGATGACGCTGGTGGTCGGCGCGTTGTTCCTGCCGGAAACCAAGGATCGTGATCTGAACTTTAACGCGCACTGATCGCGGCGTTGACAATTCATGGCGTGATGCCCCGGCCTTGGCCGGGGCTTTTTCGTTTGGCACCGGCTGCGGGACGTGGTGTTCGGCAAGCGCTTGGTTTAGGCTCCTTGAAGGTCGGTGCGGGAGCAGAGCATGAGTGAGGGCTGGTTGCTGGCATTGTCGGCTGGATACGTCGGCTTGTTGTTCGTGCTGGCATACTGGGGTGACAACCGCGATCTCGGCCGCCGTTTTCCACGCTTGCCGGCGCTGCTCTATGGCTTGACGCTGGCGGTCTATTGCACCTCGTGGACCTTTTACGGCGCGGTCGGTGCGGCGATTCACGGTGGCTGGAGTTTTCTGCCGATCTACCTCGGTCCCATCCTCCTGCTGATCTTCGGCCGCGGTTTGCTGGAGCGAGTGATCCTCGCCAGCAAGATGCACAACATCACTTCCATCGCCGACTTCATTGCTTCGCGTTACGGCAAGGTGCAGCATCTCGCGATTCTGGTGACAGTGGTGGCAGTGGTTGGTGTGTTGCCGTACATCGCGCTGCAACTGAAAGCGGTCACTTTGAGTATCGAAGCCCTGTCCGGCACCGGCAGTGGCGAGCGGCCACTGCTCGGTGATACGGCCTTGCTGGTGGCGTTGCTGCTGGCGGTGTTCGCCATCCTGTTCGGCACCCGCCGACTCGACGCCACGGAGCATCACCGCGGTTTGATGCTGGCGATTGCGGTTGAATCTGTCATCAAGTTGCTGGCGCTATTGGCAGTAGCGGGTTACGCGCTGTATCTGCTGGCCGACAACAGCGAGCCCACTGCGCTTTGGCAGGACGGCCGGGTTGCGGCGTTGTTGTCGCCGGATGCCTTGCCGCCCGGTTTCTTTGCCCAAACCTTGCTCGCGTTTGTCGCGCTGCTGTGTTTGCCGCGGCAATTTCAGGTGACGGTGGTCGAATGCGACGACGTCCGCCATTTGCGTACGGCGCGCTGGTCGTTTGGTTTTTATCTGGTGCTGGTCTGTCTGGCGGTGGTGCCGATTGCGCTGGCGGCGCTACGCAACACGGCCGCGATTGCTGGCACCCCGGACATGGCGGTGCTGCGCTTGCCATTACTGGGCGATGCCCAAGCGCTGGCGCTGTTTGTTTTCATCGGCGGATTTTCCGCTGCGACCGGCATGGTCATTGTCGAAACCGTGGCCTTGTCGACGATGATCTGCAACGACCTGGTCATGCCGCTGCTGTGGAAATTCAAACGTTTTGGTTTGCCGGAGCGGCAGAACGTCGCCGATTTGCTGTTGACCGTGCGGCGCATTTCCATTCTGGTCATCGCCTTGCTCGGCTACGCCTATTACCGGTTGACTGAGCAGTTTCAGGCACTGGCAGCGATCGGTCTGCTGGCGTTTTCGGCGGTGGCGCAGTTTGCGCCGGCCATCATCGGCGGCTTGTATTGGCGCGGCGCCAGCCGACGCGGTGTTGCCGTCGGTTTGCTGGCCGGATTCAGTCTGTGGTTGTACACCTTGCTGTTGCCCACACTGGCTAACGCCGGTTGGTTCGAGTCGCAGTGGTTGCAACACGGTCCGTTCGGCATCGGCTGGCTACGGCCGCAGTCGTTGTTCAATCTGCGCGGTTGGGACCCGCTGACCCATGGCGTGTTCTGGTCCTTGCTTGCCAACATCAGTCTGTTTGTTTTCTTCAGCCTGCGGCACCGGCCGGATCTGAATCAGCGCATTCAGGCGGCACCGTTTCTGAATCCGTATACCTCACCGGTGGCGCCGCCGGACAGCGAAGACTGGGGTCGGGTCAAGGTCGGGGAGCTGCTGGCGTTGTCCAGTCGCATTGTTGGTGACGAGGTGGCCTTGCGCGCCTTCGCCGAGTTTGCCGACGAACGAGAGCAGACGCTGGC
>CAMLKQ010000379.1 GCA_946480585.1 uncultured Kangiella sp. | reverse complement strand
AAATACTGCGGTGACAACGGCGCGATGATCGCTTACGCCGGCTGCCAGCGTTTGCTCGCCGGCGAACAGCGTGATCTCGCCATCGGCGCCAAACCGCGCTGGCCGATGGTGGAACTCAAGTCCCCCTTACAAAAAGCAACGGAAACCTGAATCACTTCTTCCTATGCTGTCGCGCCCTCCATCCAGAGGGCGTTTTCATTTCAAAGGGGAAGCTCGATGTACTCCATGCAGTTGCTGCCACGGCTGGCAGTAGTGGGTTTGATTTCTTTGCTCAGCGCCTGCGCTGTCACCGTCAAGCAGACACCGATCACCGGTCCGGATGGCGCACCGAAAGGTGAGCTTCGTGCCGCCAAAAAAGCCACCGGTCTGAACGGTTCGAAAGTCGGCTGGGGCCGGATCACCTTGTTCGCGATCCCGGTCGCGCCGGTTTACATCCGGGGGGATGACGGTGCCGTAGTCATGGCGCGCGTGCACGATGCGCTGCGCAAAGCCGGTTATGACGTGACCGTTGCCGAAGAGGGCACCGCCGCCGAAGGGCCGACGCTGAAATGCAATGTCACCTACTTCCGCTTCTCGAATTACACGTGGCTGGTGCCGTTCGTGCCAACCTGGGGTGAAGTGGAAGTGGATGTCAGCCTGCACGATGGCAATGACCAGGTGCTGTGGAGCAAACATTTCGAAGGCGATGGCTTCACCTTCAATTTCACCGACGGCTACACCATTGCTGCCAACGAAAGCCTTGATGAAATCTTGGAGCAACTGGTGGTCGAGTTCTCCAGCCCGGAATTTGTTGCCCACATCAATGCAACCGCGCCGACCGAACAGCTGATAGGCGAAGAGTAAGTCACGTCACGCCTCGTTTCGTTGTCATGGCGGCCGCTTGCGGTTGCCATGACAACGGACTACGCTTGCGCCGGATCATCAGCATGTTGTCATGGGTGTTTGCTGATAGCCGCTGCGCGCTGATGCCCATTCTTTCGTTGAATCGCTGCGCCAGTGGCACCCCGCAAGGAGTGCGTCATGGCCAGCACCAAGACTAGCCACAACAACAGCCACGAGTTTCACCACCCTTCCGCCGTTCGGTTGACCGAGCAGCAATTGCTGCAGCGTCGCCGTATCGCCGCCGAAGTCGATCCCAATCAGACCGAACTCGGCATCGCGGTCTCTGGCGGCGGCATTCGTTCAGCCACTTTTGCGCTCGGCTTCTTTCAAGGCATTGCCCGTGGCGACGGCCGCTCTGGCAACCTGCTGCCGCGGGTGGACTGGATCTCGACCGTGTCCGGCGGCGGCTACTTCGGCAGTTTTCTCGGCCGGCTGTTTCAAAGCAGCGGCAACGTCGAACAGGTCAGTGAGCAACTGCTGCAACCACACAGCGGACCGATTGAACACCTGCGTCGGCATGGCCGTTATCTGGCGCCGGGCGGCAAGGACGATGGTTGGCTGGCGTTTGCCTACATGCTGCGCAGCCTGTTGATGATGCAGTTCCTGTTTGCCACGCTGGCGTACACCGTTGGTTTGCTGACCTTGTTGCTGTCGCCGCTGCTGGAACCGCTGGCGCGGTTCAGCGTCACCGCGCACACCGGCATCAGCTGGCTCGACATGATCCAGACCTTCAGCGGACCGTGGTTGCATTTCACCATCATTCCGATCGCTGGCTTTTTGTTGCTCGGCATCCTTTATTACTTCTACGCGCTGGTGGCGACCGGTGGTGAAGAAGCGCGCATCGCCAAACCGTGGCTGCGCGCCATTGCCACCAGCGACGAACAATTGCGCCGGCACCGCTACTGTCTGACCTTGTGGCAGGGCCGTGCGCTCAGTCTGCTTGTCCTGCTGCTGATTCTGACGCTGCTGCAAGGGCTTGGCACTGTGCTCGCCAATCCCGGAATGCGCGCGAGTTTTATTGACGAATTTGCCATCTGGTTTGCTGGCGTGCTCGCTGGTGCGGAAGCGGTGCTGCTGTTCGGCCGCAAGATCATGGCGACCTTGATCGGCGACAAGCCCGATGCCGGCGGCAAAATGCGGGTGCCGTTGTCGGTGCTCGGTGCGGCCGCTGCCGCGCTGGTGCTGCTGTCGCTAGCGGTGTTTGGCTTTGCGCTGGCGGCCTATGTGCTGCAGAGCTATGGCTGGCCGCGTTATGGCGCCTTTGAAGCGAGCGATTGGAGCAAGCTGGGTGTTCAGTTGCTGCTGCTGTTCCTGATCGCCTGCTGGGTCAACCTGATCAATTCCACCTCGTTGCACCCGTTCTACTACGCGCGGCTGGCGCGTACGTTTTTGAGCGCGGCGATGCTGCGCGCGCGCGATGTGTTGCGCGGTGCCAGCTGCGGCGCCGGCGGTAGCACGCCGGGCGATGTGCCGATTACCGACTACCAGCCGGACAAAAACGGCGGCCCGCTGCATCTCATTAACTGTACCATCAACGAAACGGTGGAAGCCGATTCCGGTTTGTGGCGCGCCGATCGCAAGGGCGTCAACCTGTCGGTGTCGCATTGGTTGTACAGCGTCGGTGCTCGCCACCATCTGCTGCGCGATCAAAATGGCTGGAGCGCGCTCGGCCCGTCCTTTCCGAGCAAGCGGCAACCGAAAGCAATCAACGAAACGCCGAGTGGCCGCTTATTTGCCGGTTGTGAGCAACACGAAGAGCTGTCGCTTGGCCGCTGGGTCGGCATTTCCGGCGCGGCATTTTCAACCGGGCTTGGTTCGCTGACCCATTGGTGGAGCAGCGTGATCTGTGCGGTTGCCAACGTCCGGCTCGGTTACTGGTGGCGCACCCGCAA
>CAMLKQ010000378.1 GCA_946480585.1 uncultured Kangiella sp. | reverse complement strand
AGCGGCGAGAAGAAAATCGCGACCAAGGTCGCTGCTACCGCAAACGGACTATTTCATCGCGGCTAAAGCCGCTCCCACAGCAAAAGACTTTCAACCCGCTTTGCCGACTTTCACCGCCAGCTCGAATGCGCGGTTGGCGTAGCCCCATTCGTTGTCATACCACGCATAAATCTTGACCTGGGTGCCATTCACTACCATGGTCGACAACGCATCGACAATGCTGGAGCGTGGGTCGGTACGGTAATCGATCGACACCAACGGTTTTTCTTCATAGCCGAGAATGCCGCGCAGCGGGCCGTCAGCGGCGGCTTTCAGCAGCGCGTTGACTTCTGCCGCCGTGGTCGCGCGCTCGACTTCGAACACGCAATCGGTCAGCGAAGCGACTGTTAGCGGCACCCGAACCGCATGACCGTTCAAGCGCCCTTTCAGCTCCGGGAAAATTTCGGTGATGGCAGTCGCCGATCCGGTCGTGGTCGGAATCAAGGATTCACTGCAAGCGCGGGCGCGGCGCAGGTCCTTGTGCGCGGCGTCAATGATGGTCTGGGTATTGGTCAGGCAGTGAATGGTGGTCATCGAGCCGTGCTTGATGCCGAGCGATTCGTGGATCACCTTCACCACCGGCGCCAGACAGTTGGTGGTGCAGCTCGCCGCCGTGACAAGGCGATGCTCGGCCGGGTTGAACAAGTGATCGTTGACGCCCATCACGACGTTTAGCACGCCTTTTTCCTTCACCGGCGCGGTCACCACCACGCGTTTGACACCTTGGTCGACATAGGCTTGCAGCGCCGCCGTGGTTTTCATTTTGCCGCTGGCTTCAATCACGACATCGCAGTCGGACCAATCGGTATCCGTGATCGCCTTGTTGCCGGTGAACGCGATTGATTTGCCGTCAATGCTCAGCGAATTGTTGTCGCTTGCAATAACGTGCGGCCAGCGGCCGTGCACCGAATCAAATTCCAGCAAATGTGCAAAAGTCGCGGCATCACCGGCCGGGTCATTGATGCGAACAAACGCGACGTCATCGCAGCCCCAGCCAGCGCGCAGCGCCAACCGGCCCATGCGGCCGAAACCGTTGATACCAATGCGTAAACTCATGACAGGTTTTCCTGTTCAGTCACTGTTGTTGCAGGAGGACAACAAAGGTTGACAGTTGCCGTGATGCCACACGGCTCGCCACCGCAGCAGTTTTCGGTGAGAAACCCGATGACCTCATTCATCGCCGCGACATTGACGGCGTAATGAATGAAGCGGCCTTGCTGTCGGCCATTGATAAGGCCCGCCTGGCTCAGCTCCTTCAAATGAAAGGACAGCGTCGCCGCCGGCATCGGCAACTGATCGGCAATGCGGCCGACCGTCAGTCCATCCGGCCCGGCGACCAGCAGCAGCCGGAACAAGCGCAGTCGGGTGGCGTGGGCCAGCGCGCCGAGCCGGGCAATGGCAAGGGTTTCATCCATCATTCGATAATTCCAGAAGACTCGAATTAATGTAATGCGAGGATATGACGGGCGTGTGACGACTGCCAAGTCGATAGAGTTGGGTTGGGAACCGAGAAGCTTGGCCGGGACGAACCGCCGGGTCGGAGCGCGATCAGCTGACCGCCCGCCCCGGTTGCAAGGCGATCACCGCCATGCCGGCCAACGCCAGCCCCGCCCCCAGAACATCCCAGCGGGTCAGCGCGATACCGTCGACGAGATACAGCCAGATGAGCGCGACCACGATGTACATGCCACCGTAAGCGGCATAGGTGCGGCCGGCGGCGCTCGGGTGCAGGGTCAGCAACCAGGCGAACAGCGCCAGCGACAACGCTGCTGGCAACAACAGCCACAGACTTTTGCCCTGCTTCAGCACCAGCCACGGCAAATAACAGCCGACGATTTCCGCAACGGCTGTCAGTGCAAACAAGCCTGCGATTTTCAGTAATTCCATCTCAACACCAACACTGTATGTCGGGTGATTGCAGAAGCCGAAAGCATCTCACACAACCGAGACATCAGGCGACCCGCACTCACCAACCGATCAACACGGAGACTACACCGCCGCGAAACCGCAGTTACGCCGAGGCCATCTTTCCCGCTCGCCGATGGGCCGGCGTGCTGCCATTGAGCAGCCGGCCAATCACGCTGTGGCGAACCAGCAGTTGATAGCTGAGCAGTGACAGCGCGAAGGTCGCAAGTGTCGCCATCACGAACTTGAGCGCCCAGTGCAGCGACCAATCGAGCAGCGGATACTGAAGTGCAAACAACACGGGTAGATGCACGAGATAAACCCAGTATGAAGCATCAGCGAGCCACCGCATGCCGGTGCTGCGACTGTGCAACCAACGCTGTGCCGCCAGCAGACACCACAGCGTCAGCCACAAGCCGGTACAGGCCTGCAGCAGCGCATGAACAAAATGCTGCAGCGGCGTGGTGTCGAAGTTCAGCAAACCGTTACTCAACCAGAACAGCAACACATACGCCATGACAGCAGCGAGCAGCAGCCACGGCGCAAACGGGCGCCAACGCTCCAGCCAATCCGGGTATCGGTAGAGCAGAAAACCCAGCGCAAAATAGCTGCCGAAATACAGCAGCGCCCACAGCGATGGCAGCAAAAATTCCGGCGCCGGCCACGGCACGCTGACCCACGCGAGTATCGGCGCCTGCAGCAGCGGCAGCACCAGCGGCAAGATCAGCACAGGCAATTTAACGAGCCATGCGCCGATCGCGCCAAATTCAAGCGCCGAAATCACCCAGACCAGCACGGTGAACAGCAGCAGGTAAAACAGAAACCACAGATGCA
>CAMLKQ010000377.1 GCA_946480585.1 uncultured Kangiella sp. | reverse complement strand
ATCCGCGCCGACGACACCATGATCATCAAATTCCACGGCAGCTATCAGCAGGACGACCGCGATCTGCGCGCCGAACGCGCCGAGCAAAAGCTCGAGCCGCTGTACAGCTTCATGCTGCGGGTGCGGATGCCGGCTGGCGTCGCCACGCCGGCACAGTGGCTGAAAATGGACGAGCTCGCCCGCACCTATGGCAACGACACACTGAAGCTCACCACCCGGCAGGCATTTCAGTTGCACGGCGTGTTGAAGCGCAACCTGAAAGCGACCATTCAGGGCATCAGCAGTGTTGCGCTCGACACCATTGCCGCCTGCGGCGACATCAACCGCAACGTGATTCTGTCGGCGAATCCGGAACAATCCGATGCCTGGCAACAGGTCTATCCGCATGTGCAGGCAGTCGCGACCCATTTGCTGCCGAAAACAAAGGCCTATCACGAGATCTGGCTGGACGGCGAACTGGTAGAAGGCGGCGAGCCCGAGGAAGAACCCATCTACGGTCCGACCTATTTACCGCGCAAGTTCAAAACCGCGTTTGTTGTGCCGCCAGTCAACGATGTCGATGTGTTCGCCCACGACATGGGTTTCATCGCGATTTTTGACAACGGCAAGCTGGCCGGCTTCAACGTCACCGTCGGCGGTGGCCTCGGTTCGACCCACGGCGACAAAACCACCTATCCGCGCCTTGCCGATGTCATCGGTTTTGTCACGCCGGAGCAGTTGCTGTCCGTGGCCGAGCACATCGTGACCACCCAGCGCGATCACGGCGAGCGCAGCGTGCGCAAACATGCGCGCCTGAAATACACCATCGCCAAACACGGCATCGACTGGTTCAAGCGCGAACTGGAAGCGCGCACCGGCTTTGCGTTGGCCCCGGCGCGTGAATTTACCTTTGATCACAACGGCGATCGCTTTGGCTGGGTTGACGGCACGGATGGCCGCGCTCACCTGACCCTGCACATCGACGGCGGCCGGGTGGTCGATCGCGATGGCAAACGCCTGCTCAGTGGTTTGCGTGAGATCGCCAAGATCCACGCCGGCGATTTCCGGCTGACGCCAAACCAGAACCTCGTTATTGCCAATGTGCCGGCGCGGCTGCGCGGGCGCATTGATGCGCTGGTGGCCGAGTACGGCATGGGCCAATACCAGACCGTGACGCCGCTGCGCCGTGATGCCCTGGCGTGCGTGTCGCTGCCGACCTGTTCGCTGGCGATGGCCGAAGCCGAACGCTATTTGCCGGACTTTGTCGGCAAGGTCGAAGCGTTGCTCGAACAGAATGGTTTGCTCAGCTTTCCGCTCAATTTGCGCATCACCGGCTGCCCGAACGGTTGCGCCCGGCCGTGGCTCGCCGAAGTTGGTTTGATCGGCAAAGCGCCGGGCCGCTACAACCTCTATCTCGGCGGTGACGCGGCCGGCACCCGGTTCAATCAGTTGTATCGCGAGAACATCGATGAACCGACCATTCTGGCGGAACTCGCGCCCTTGTTCGGCCGTTTTGCCAGCGAGCGCAAACCGACCGAACGGTTTGGCGATTGGCTGCATCGCGCTGCCGTCCTGACCGCTGCAGCCTGAAACGATTGAATACAAACGGATGGCGAATACGATGAGCACAGCACTGAATCGGCAAGCCAGCACCGCCGCCGTTTCGCCGGTGGAGTCGCTGAACCCGGCGCAATTGGCGGAAAGCAATCAGGCACTCGCGACGTTGAGCGCACCAGAACGGGTGCAATGGGCGCTGCAACATCTGCCCGGTGAGTTTGCACTGAGTTCGAGTTTTGGTGCCCAAGCCGCGGTGCTGCTGCACATGGTGACCACGGTGAAACCGGACATTCCGGTCATCGTCATCGACACCGGTTACCTGTTTCCGGAAACCTATCGCTTTATCGATGAACTGACCGAGCGGATGTTGCTGAACCTGCAGGTGTATCGCGCCACGCTTTCGATCGCCTGGCAGGAAGCGCGCTACGGCAAACTGTGGGAACAAGGGGTCGATGGCATCAGCCGTTACAACCAGATCCGCAAAGTCGAGCCGATGCAGCGCGCACTGCGCGAGCTCCAAGTCGGCAGCTGGTTTTCCGGCGTACGGCGTAGCCAGTCGGCGTCACGGGCGCAGGCACCGTGGCTGCAGTTGCAGGACGGCCGCTACAAGGTGCACCCGATCGTCGATTGGACCGACCGCGATGTCGGCCAGTACCTCAAGCAACACAAGCTGCCATATCACCCGCTGTGGGAAAAAGGCTACGTCTCGATTGGCGACTGGCACACCACCCGACCACTCGGTGACGGCATGAGCGAAGAAGACACCCGCTTCTTTGGCTTGAAGCGCGAGTGTGGCCTGCACGATTTTTCGATCTGATCAGGCTGGCGCCGCGCGGCAGCCGATTGCCGATCGCGACTCCGCTCTCGTTCAGGTCAGGACGGACAGCACAGGCAGCAGCAATAGCAGCGGCAGGTACGGAAACAGCACGCTCGGTCGCGGCAGTTGTGCGGCGTATTCGCGCAGCAAGCTCGCCATACCGCCACGCTGGCGCTGCCAGTTGCTGTTCAGTTGCAGCGGCAAACCGTCAGCCGGTCCGCGCAGCGCCGCTTCGATGTGCAGCAGGCGCTGGACCAGTCGCTGCTGCTGGGTCCGGATGAGGATTTCCAGCCCCCAACCGAGCGCGCTGAGCAGCACGGCAAAGGCCGGCTCTTCAGTGAAGTAAGCGAGCGCGGCCAGCGCCAGCGTCGCCAGCTTGATGTGCAAGGCTTGCGCTTCCTGCGCTTCGCTCTGCTGTTGTAGCAGCAACCATTCCTGTTGCCATG
>CAMLKQ010000376.1 GCA_946480585.1 uncultured Kangiella sp. | reverse complement strand
TTGCCATTGAATTCCAGCTTGCCTTTGGCAGCGGCGAGCGAAGCATCGTTGGCGAGCAGGTAGCTCATGACGTTTTGATCGATGATGGCAACCGGAATCCGTTTTGCTGCGACCTTGTTGAGATTCTGGGCATCGGAGGTCACCGCTTCGACCGGCTGCTTTTTCGCCGCGACATTGGCATCGAAGGCGTCGGTGTTGACATAGCCTTGTACGACGCCGACCTTGAGTTTGGTCAGATCATCGAGGCTGTTCCAGGTGATCGGAGCTTCCTTGTTTTGGGCGAGGCCGAGCGGACCGTTGCCGACTGGTTCGGAGAACAGAAAATCTTTTTCGATGTCCGCCGAGTAGTACTCCGGGAAATAGCCGGCGTAGCCGCTGTTCGGATCTTTGGCCATGGCCACCGCGCGTTCCCATGGGAAGAAATCGATCTGCACGGTGTAACCGGCGGCTTCGAATGCGGCTTTGACCACCGCGGCGGTGGCGCCTTTTTCAGCCAATGCCGGACCGGTGTAGGGCGGCCAATCGAGGGAAGTCAGTTTGATTTGTTTGCCTGCGGCAAAGGCCGTCGAGCCGAACAGGATCGCAACAATCAACAACAGATGACGCCAAGACAACATGTCCATGCCTCCAACACTGAGTGGGGTTCAACGCAAGTATGGTCAAGATTGCGGCAGATGCCAGTCGGCGGCCAGCAGCCCCCGTTTCGTCATTCGTCGTCTACACTGATTGCCCCGGCAGTTCGTGTTGGAGCCGTCATGACGTCCACGATCGGAAGGCAAGGCCTTGGCTGGTCACAGCGAATGCTGTCGTTGTTGCTGGTGCTGGCCGCCCTGATCGTGCCGGTACGCGCTGCCGAGACGTCGCCGGCCGCGCCGGCTCCGGTCATCGCATATGTCTATCATCTGAAACCCCCGTTCATTACGGACGTTCAGAAAGAACAGGGCCTCTATTTTGCGTTCGCCGATTACGTCAACCGCAAACTGGGCCGGCTCGCACTGAAGACTGAATACGTGCCGCGCAAACGGCTGGAGCAGCTGGTGCATGCCAGCGACTTCGACGGCATTGTGCTCGGGGTCAATCCGGTCTGGTTTCGCGATATCGAAGAGAAGCAGTACCTGTGGACATCGGTGCTGATGAATGATCGTGATGAGCTGGTATCACCGGCGACCCGGCCGGTGCAGTACCACGGCCCGGAAAGTCTGTACGGCAAGACCATTGGCGGTGTCCACGGCCACTACTACTACGGCATTGATGAAGCGGTCAAAGCCGGTCAGCTGCGCCGCGAAGACACCGAAAGCGAAATCCAGAACCTGACCAAGCTGCGGGTCAATCGCATTGATGTCACCATCATCAGCCGCAGCACTTTCGATTACCTGACCAGCCATTACGGTGGCCGCGAGTGGTACGCGCTGTCGGATCGGCCACATGATGTGTTCTCCCGCCGCGTTTTGATTCCGCACCGGCGTCGCGATGTCTACAACTGGCTGGAGCCGGTGATGAAAGCGCTGCCTGATGACCCGGCCTGGCAGGCGATCGTGAAAAGCTATCAGTAGCATGTGTCTGGCGATGTCTGATGCAAAATAAAAAGGGCGGATGAAATCCGCCCTTTTTATTTTGCTTCGCTGCCAGTCAAACGGTGTCGCGCAGTGCCTGCGCCAGAATGGCCAGACCTTCATCCAACACCGCCTCCTCGGCGGTGATCGGTACCAGCACCCGGATGGTGTTGTAGTAGACCCCACAACTCAGCAGGATCAGGCCGAGCTCGGCGGCGTGGGCGGTCAAATTCTTCGTGCGGTCGGCATCCGGTTCATGGCTGCCGGGTTTCACCAATTCGAATGCGACCATGCCGCCGAGACCGCGGATTTCACCGATGCCCAGCGTGCTGTCGGAGGCGAGTTCGCGCATGAATTGCTTGAACTTGTCGCCGAGCGCTTGCGAGCGCGCGAGCACCTTTTCTTCCTTGATTACATCAATGACCGCGCAGGCGGCGGCGCAGGCCACCGGGTTGCCGGCGTAGGTGCCACCGAGGCCGCCCGGTGCCGGCGCGTCCATGACCTCGGCGCGGCCGACGACACCGGAAATCGGCAAACCGCCGCCGATCGATTTGGCGGTGGTGATGAGATCGGCGTGGACGTCGTAATGTTCCATCGCAAAGTATTTGCCGGTGCGGGCGAAACCGGATTGCACTTCATCGGCGATCAGCAGCATGCCGTGCTCGTCGCACAGTGCGCGCAGCGCGCGCATGAATTCCGGCGGGGTGACAGTGAAGCCGCCTTCGCCCTGCACCGGCTCGATGATGATCGCGGCAACGCGGCTCGGTTCGATGTCGCATTTGAAAATGTGCTGCAGATCGGCGAGCGCATCAGCCACCGACACGCCGTGATACTCGTGCGGGAACCGGCCGTGATAGATCTCGGCCGGGAACGGCCCGAAGCCGATTTTGTACGGCGCCACTTTGCCGGTCAGTGCCATGCCCATCATGGTGCGGCCGTGAAAGCCGCCACTGAACGCGATGACGCCAGTGCGCTTGGTGTAGGCGCGGGCGATCTTGATGGCGTTCTCGACCGCCTCGGCGCCGGTCGACAGGAACAGCGACTTCGCCGGGCCCTTGATCGGCGCAATGGCGTTGAGTTTTTCCGCCAGCTCGACGTACGGCTCATACGGCATCACCTGAAAGCAGGTATGCAGAAAACGGCCGAGTTGCTGTTCGATGGCGGCCATCACTTTCGGGTGGCGGTGGCCGGTGTTGAGCACGCCGATGCCGCCAGCGAAATCGATGTAGCGCTTGCCTTCAACATCCCAGACCTCGGC
>CAMLKQ010000375.1 GCA_946480585.1 uncultured Kangiella sp. | reverse complement strand
GCGCGGGCGCGCCGACCGAGCGGAATGCCCCAGTCACGGTAATTCTTCGCGCTGCCATCGGCGGCGGTTTGCAGGTAACTCGGATTCGATGACATCACCCGGATCAGGTGCTGCGGATCGCGCACGTAATAGGTCGAGCAATCAAACGCCACGCCGAGCCATTTGTGTGGGTTGAGCACCAGCGAATCGGCGCGCTCGATACCGCGGAACAGCGGCCGGCATTCCGGCAGGATCATCGCCGAACCGGCGAGCGCCGCATCGACGTGCAGCCACAGGCCGTACTGCTCGGCCAGCGCGGCGATGGGCTCGAGCGGATCGATCGCGGTGGTGCCGGTAGTCCCGACGCTGGCGATGATCGCGCAGGGCTGCAAGCCGGCATCGAGATCGGCTTGTATCTGCCGCTGCAACGCCTCGGGCTTCATCGCATAGGCAGCATCGGTGTCGATCAGTCGCATGAACTGTTTGCCGAAGCCGGCGAGCAGCACCGCCTTGTGCACCGAACTGTGCGCCTGCGCCGAGGTGTAAATCACCAGCGGTTTGTGCACTTGTTGCAGACCACTGCGCGTGGCGGCGTAATCACTGGTGCGTTCGCGCGCTGACAGCAAGGCCACCAGCGTCGAGGTCGACGCGGTGTCCTGAATGACGCCCTGCCAGGCGGTGGAAAGGCCGAGCATTTGCCGCAGCCAATCGGTGGTCACTTCTTCGATTTCGGTGAGCGCCGGGCTCGATTGCCAGTTGAGGCCCAACTGGCCCAAACCGGTCGACACCAGATCGCCGAGCACGCTGCTGAGTTCGCCATTGGACGGGAAGTAACCGAAGAACGACGGGTGCAAAAAATGCGAGCAATGCGGTGGCAGCAAGCGCTGCAGATCGGCCAGCACGACATCGAACGATTCGGCTTGCGCGGGTGGCGTGGTCGGCAGCTGCTGGCGCAGCGCGCCGGGCGTCACTGGCGCCATCACCGGCGGCTCGCCTTGCTGAATGCGGGCGCGCTGATCGGCGAGCCAATCGATCAGTTGATGGCCATAGTGACGAAACTGTTCCGGCGTCATGGTGCGCTCGTATGTGACCAGCGATGGCCGGAGCTTACGGCCTTTGTCCGGCGCTGCCAACGGCCGCGATGAATGCTTATGCAGTGGGGTAAATGGTGAGTGCGACTGCCGAGGACTAAAATGCGCACGCCAACCCGGCAACGGCAGGAGAATGCGCATGCAAATGCCAGCAGCAGCCTCGGGGGTGCGCGCGCGTGACAGCAGCGACACGCGACCGCACGTGGTCATCATCGGTGCCGGTTTTGCCGGCCTCGCGGCAGCGAAAGCGCTGGCCGATGCGCCGGTCCGGATCAGCCTGATCGATCGGCGCAACCATCACTTGTTTCAACCGCTGCTCTATCAGGTGGCAATGGCCGCGCTGAACCCGAGCGATATTGCCTACCCTATCCGCGCCATCCTGCGCGATCAGAAAAACGTGCAAGTGTTGCTGGCGGAAGCCCGACACATCGCGCTGACGGAACAGCGCGTCGAACTCGACAACGGCACACTGAGTTTTGATTACCTGATCATTGCGACCGGCGCCAGCCACTCCTATTTCGGCAACGATCAATGGGCGCCGTTCGCGCCCGGCCTCAAATCGATTGAAGATGCGCTCGACATCCGCCGGCGGGTGTTTCTCGCCTACGAAGCCGCGGAACGGGAAAGCGATGCGGCCGCGCAGCAAGCTTGGCAAACCTTTGTTGTCGTCGGTGGCGGCCCCACCGGCGTCGAACTCGCGGGCGCGCTGGCGGAAATTGGCCGGCACACCTTGAAAGACGATTTTCGCCACACCGATCCGCGCGCGGTGCGGGTGGTGCTGGTGGAAGGTCGCGAACGGCTGCTGGGCAGTTTTGATCCGAAACTGTCGGCCGATGCAGAAGCCTCGCTGCAGAAACTCGGCGTCGAGGTGCGCACCAACCAGCGCGTCACCGCGGTCAGCGAAACGGCGGTGACACTCGGCACCGGCGAGCAACTCGCGGCACGCACGGTGCTGTGGGCCGCCGGCGTGCAGGCATCAAACCTGGTGCAGACCTTGCCGGTCAGCCGCGATCGCGCCGGCCGGGTCGAGGTGCAAGCGGATTTGAGTTTGCCGACCCAGCCGAATGTGTTCGTCATTGGCGATACCGCGCGCATGCTGAGTCACGGCAAGGAAGTGCCGGGCATGGCGCAAGGCGCGGCTCAGGCCGGCCGGCATGTCGGCCGCCAGATCGCCGCCGAGGTGCGCGGCGAAAAGAACGCGCGACAAGCGTTCCGCTACCGCCATCTCGGTGCGATGGCGACCATCGGCCGCGCCTCGGCGATTGCCGAAATCGGTCGCTGGAAACAGAGCGGTTTCTTTGCCTGGTGGTTCTGGTGGGTGTTGCACATCTACGGTCTGGTCGGCTTTCGCAACCGGCTCAGTGCCTTTCTGAACTGGGGCTGGCACTGGCTGACTTTTCAGCGCGGCGCCCGGCTCATCACCGGCGAGCCGCCGCCGCTGCCACGCATCGACGACTCGCAGGCGCCGCGCGCCCGCACCGGCAGCAACAATCACAACAACGCCGACACCAATCCGCCACCATAAAAAAACCGGCGCCTTGGCGCCGGTTGCATGAGGAACTCCCAGACCGTGCGAACACGGTTGCGGACGGGAGAAAACCGACTCAACGTGTGGTCGAGCGGACCGCGTCATTACAGCGCCGCGTCGTCGCGCTGTCCTGACCTGACGGCGACAGCGATTGCCGCGATCACGACAGCGGCGTTTGCAGGACAGCGGTTGTCGCGTTGGTGCCAGCGGCGCGTG
>CAMLKQ010000374.1 GCA_946480585.1 uncultured Kangiella sp. | reverse complement strand
CACATTTCCCGCCAGTTCAATGAGGAACTGGAAAACGTCCGTCAGCGCGTGCTGGCCATGGGCGGCTTGGTCGAAGAGCAGATTGGCGCGGCGATGGATGCGCTGGTCAACTTCGACACCGAAGGCGCAGAAGCCGTCATTCGGCGCGACGAGCAGGTCGATCAGTTCGAAGTCGAGATCGACGAGCAGTGCACCAAGATCCTCGCCAAGCGGCAACCGGCCGCCGGCGATCTGCGGCTCATCGTGGCGATTCTGAAAACCATCACCGATCTGGAACGCATCGGTGATGAGGCCGAGAAAATCGCCCGGATGTCGCTGCATATTGCGGAAACCAGTGATCCGAGCCGGCCGGTCAAGCAGCACTACGGCGCGGTCAATCACCTCGGTCAGCACGTCAAGAACATGCTGCACCTGACGCTCGACGCCTTTGCCCGCATGGACACCGCCGCCGCCCGCCAGACCGCCGTGGACGAGCGCCAGTCCGACGCCGAGTACAACGCCATCTCGCGTCAGATCCTGACCTACATGCTGGAAAACCCGCGCAACATTTCGCCGGGTCTGGATGTGATGTGGTCGGCGCGCGCGCTGGAGCGGATTGGCGATCACGCCCGCAACATCTGCGAATACGTGGTGTACCTGGTGGAAGGCAAGGATGTGCGCCACACCAACATCGATCAGGCTGACGGCAGCCACTGAGGCCCGCGGCACCGCCTAACCAGGAACAGATGGCAGCCATGAGTGCAAAATTGTTGGTGGTGGAAGACGAACGCGATATCCGCGACATGCTGATATTCGCGCTCGAAGAAGCCGGCTTTCAGGTCGCAGAAGCCAGCACGGCGGAACGGGCGTTGTCGCTGCTCGCCGAGGGCTACAAACCGGACCTGTTGTTGGTCGACTGGATGCTGCCGGGCGCCAGTGGCGTTGAGTTGGCGCGACGGGTCAAGCAGAAAGCCGAACTGCAGGACACCCCGTTGATTCTGCTGACCGCGCGCGGCGAAGAAGATGATCGTGTCCGTGGTTTGGAAGCCGGCGCTGACGATTACGTGGTCAAGCCGTTTTCGCCGCGCGAGCTGATTGCCCGGGTGCGTGCCGTGCTGCGCCGCGCCGGTGGCGTTGTCGCTGCCGAGCAGGTAATCGAAATCGGCGGCATTCGGCTCGACATGGCCTCGCACCGGGTCACCGTGCGCGGCGAAACGGTCAAGCTCGGCCCGACCGAATACAAGATTCTGCTGTTCTTCATGGAGCATCCGGAGCGGGTGTTCTCGCGCACGCAAATGCTCGATGCGGTCTGGGGCCATCAGGTGGTGGTTGAAGAGCGCACCATCGACGTGCACATGCGCCGCCTGCGCAAGGCGCTCGAACCGTTTGGCGTGCAGGACTATGTCCAGACTGTGCGCGGTTCGGGTTATCGCTTTTCCCATCGCACCTGAGTTGGAGCGGTCTACGCGATGCAACGCTTTCAGCCGTGGCTGACGGAACTGTGGTTGATTGGCAGCGTGGTCTTTGTGATCTGGCTGCCGTTCAACTGGTTTGGCTATGGCGCCGAATTTCTGGTGTTTGCACTCGCGGCGTATTTGTCTTGGCACCTTTTCCAGCTGCGCCGGTTTGTGCTGTGGTTGAGCCAGAGCGGCCGCTCGGTGCCGGATGATGTGCCCGGCGTCTGGCATGAGATCTACCACCAGATTTATCTGGCGCAGAAACGCCGGCGCCGCACCAAGCGTAGGCTGACCCGCATCATCGCCGAGTTCCGCGACTCCACCAATGCGCTGCACGATGCGGCCGTGGCGCTTGGCGATTACGGCGAGATCATCTGGTTCAATCACGCCGCCCGCGACCTGCTCGGCCTGCACTCGCCGCAGGACGTCGGTCAGCGCATTTCCAACCTGCTGCGCCATCCGAAATTTGTTGAGCTGGAAGCACGCGGCGCGCCCGAGCAGGTGCTGGAGATTCCGTCGCCAGTCGATCCGAACCTGACGTTGAGCTTCCAGCTGTTGCCGTACCGTGAAGGCCAACGCCTGCTGATGGTGCGCGATGTCAGCCGGGTGCAAAAGCTGGAGCAGATGCGGCAGGACTTCGTCGCCAACGTCTCGCACGAACTGCGCACGCCCATCACCGTGCTGATGGGCTATCTGGAAACCTTGGCCGCCGGTGGCGAAGAAAAGCTCGGCCGCTACGCCCGGCCGGTGTCGCAGATGCAACAACAGGCGCTGCGTATGCGCGCCATCGTCGACGATTTGCTGTTTCTGTCGCGGCTCGATACCGAGCACAACAAACTCAAGTTCGAGCCGGTCGATGCGCCGGCAATGGTACGGGCACTCGCCGAGGACGCCCGTATGCTGTCCGGTGAACAAGCCCACCAGATTGTCACCGAGATCGACGCGCAACTCGGGTTGCTGGCGGCCCCCAAAGAATTGCAAAGCGCGTTCGGCAATCTGGTGTCGAATGCCGTGCGCTACACCCCGGCCGGTGGCATGGTCACGCTGCGTTGGCAGCGCGACAGCAATGGTGGTGCCCGTTTCGAAGTGCGTGACACCGGCCCCGGCATTGAAGCGCAACACCTGCCGCGACTCACCGAACGCTTCTACCGCGTCGATGCCGGCCGCTCGCGCGAAGTCGGTGGCACCGGCCTTGGCCTTGCCATCGTCAAGCATGTGCTGGAACGGCACGGTGCCCGCTTGCTCATCACCAGCAAAGTGGGCGAGGGCAGTTGCTTTGCCTGTGTGTTCCCGGCATCGGCAACCCAGATCCTGAGCCGCGACTAAGCAACGCGCTGGCGCCGCCGGTTGAAGCCGGAACACCGCCCGCATTCCCTGCTTCCC
>CAMLKQ010000373.1 GCA_946480585.1 uncultured Kangiella sp. | reverse complement strand
AATTCAGCCATTTACCCGTTCAGGCGGCTAAAAATTGGTCAGTCCACCATTTTTTACACAGGGTGTATGTTTCATTTACAGCCCGAGCAACGCAGTTGCCGGCGTACCCGATCAGGAGCGGGCGACCGGTATGGAGACGCGGCTGCAGCGCCACTTCGAGCGCACACAAAAACGATGGACAGAGGGAGTCAACATGCAGCAAATCAACCGTATTGCGCTGGCGGTCACGCTGGCACTGGCAGGTACCCAGGTTGTTGCCGGTGAGAACACGGCCAAGGTGATGGCAGGCTTGAAAGCCGGCCGCGCCCATGTCGCCGATGAGCTGATCGTGCAATACAAATACGGCGTCAGCGAAAGCCAGCGCGGTCGTGCGCTCGGCCGGGCCGGTGCCAACGAAACCGAAGTGTTGATGCGCGGCCATGATCGCCGCGACGGCCGTGGTGATCTGCAGTTGGTGCAGGTGCCGGTTGGCAAGTCGCTGGCCCAGGCCATCAAGGATCTGGAAGCCGATCCGGCGGTCGAGTTCGCCGAGCCGAACTGGATTTACCAACACGCCGCCGTTTCCAACGACACCTACTACACCAACGGTTCGCTGTGGGGCATGTATGGCAACGCCACCAGCCCGGCCAACCAGTGGGGCTCGCAAGCCGGTGAGAAATGGCTGAGCCAGACCGATTGCGGCAACGTCTACGTCGGCATCATCGATGAAGGCTACATGTACACCCACGAAGATCTGGCAGCGAACGCCGCAACCAATCCGGGCGAAGTCGCCGGTGACGGCATCGACAACGATGGCAACGGTTACGTCGATGACGTCTACGGTTGGGATTTCGACGGCGGCAACAACAGCGTGTTCGATGGCAGCGGTGACGATCACGGCACCCACGTGGCCGGCACCATCGGTGCGGTCGGCGGCAACGGCAAAGGCGTCGCTGGCGTCTGCTGGAGCGTCAAGCTGATGAACGCCAAGTTCCTCGGCCGGCGCGGCGGCAGCACCGCCAACGCGGTCAAGGCGGTGGATTACTTCACCGATCTGAAAACCCGCCACAACATGAACTTCATTGCGACCAGCAACAGCTGGGGCGGTGGCGGTTTCTCGCAGGCCTTGGAAGATGCCATCGAGCGCGCCAACAACGCCGGCATCCTGTTCATCGCCGCGGCCGGCAATGATGCCTACAACTGCGATTCGGGTTCGAGCTGCTACCCGGCCGAATACCCGAATGACAACGTCATCGGCGTCGCCTCGATCACCAACACCGGCGCGATGAGCTCGTTCTCCAGCTACGGCGCCAACACCGTCGATATCTGCGCACCGGGTTCGGCCATCATGTCGACTGTGCCGAAGTCGTCGAAAGGCAAAGTCATCTCGGGTTACGCCAGCTACAGCGGCACCTCGATGGCAACGCCGCATGTCTCCGGCGCCGCCGCGCTGTACAAGGCGCTGCATCCGAGCGCCACGGCCGCGCAGGTCAAGAGCGCGATCCTCGGCAGCGCGGTTGCAACACCGTCTTGCAACGGCAAAGTGACCAGCAATGGTCGGCTGGATGTCAGCGGCTACTAACCGAGCCGGTTGACGCCTCCGCAACAAAAAGCCCGGCATTGCCGGGCTTTTTGTTGGCTTGCTGCAAATGCTCTGCAGCCAATAGCCTGCTCAGGCAGCAGCGGCGACTTTGCGCTTGCGACGCTTGCGCTTCGGCTTGTCCACTTCCGCCATCGCCTTGGTTTCGAACTTGGCGAAGGCCTTTTCCAGCTTCGCCTTGAACGAGGCCAGTTGCTTGGCCTGCTTGGCCTTCATCGCGGCCAGCTTTTTCTTGGCTGCGGCCAGCCGTTTGGCGCGGGCTTTTTCGGCACGCTGCTCAGGGGTCAGTTTGACTGCACGCCGTGTTTTCTTAGCAGATTTCTTAACAGCTTTTTTGGCGGCTTTCTTCACTGCTTTTGCCATGGTCGGGATCTCCATTCACTGACGTTGTTGACACCGGGCAGGCCCGGCTGGGGCGAAATATAGCGCGACTTTTCCCTGCATGCGAAACTGCCACGCCCCTTCGCCAAGGATCGCCGATGTTCATCTTGCCGCTGGAGTTTGCTTACAAGACGTCGGCCCGCGCCTGGTTCACCTTCGCGCTGGTTGCGCTGATGGTGCTGATCCACTGGCGGGTCGAGGTCAACGCCGACAAAGTCGGCGAAGCCATCAGCCAGTATTGCGACAGTGATTCGGGCGTTGCCTTCAGCAAAGCTTTGCTGCACCAGACCCGCGCGCCAAATGGTGAATTCAATCCGCAGTGGCGCTGCGACAGCGTGCTGCCGGTGCTGACGATGACCGGCAATCAACCGGCCAGTTATGACTGGCTGCTCGCCAACGGCGATGTCGATTACCTCGACGACGACGAACAGGCCACACTGCGCCAGTTGCTGCAGACCGAGACCCAAGCGGCCCGGCCGTTTCTGCCACGTCTGCTGCAGGAAAAGCTGGCGCAACCGGCGCAGAGCTGGAATCCGGCCCGCATGCTGACCGCGGTGTTTACCCATGCCGACTGGATGCACCTGTTTTTCAACATGGTGTTCCTGATCGCCTTTGGCTGCATTCTCGAAGTGGTGGTCGGCCCGATTGTCTATCTCGGTTTCATCTTCGCCGCGGCGCTCAGCACCGGCCTCGCCTACGCGCTGGTGACCCAGCTGACCGGTAATGGATTTGGCATGACGCTCGGTTTTTCCGGCGCCGATTTTGCGTTGCTGGGCGCCCTGCTCTACCTGATGCCGATGGCGCCGATCAAATCGCTGCTGGTGATCGGCATCATCCCGATTCCGATCCGGCTCGGCGTCTGGGT
>CAMLKQ010000372.1 GCA_946480585.1 uncultured Kangiella sp. | reverse complement strand
GATGGCTGATGGTGACAAATCATGCGCTGGTTATGTTTGTTGTTGCCGCAGTTGGCGCTGGAAACCTTGCCGTTTTCGGTGCCGGCTGAGCAAGCGACTGTCATCACCCATACGGTGCAGCAACGAACCCTGATCTGGCTTGCAAATGCCGCCGCGCAGGCGCAAGGCATCAAGCGGGGCATGAGCCTCGCCCTGGCGCAAGCGCTGGTGTCCGATCTGACGGTGTTTACCCGGGTCGAGGCCGCGGAAGCGCAGGCGCGAGAACAAGTGGCAACGCTCGCGCTGCAATTCAGTAGCGATGTTCAGCTGACGCAGGGTGGTGCCATTCTGCTGGAGATTGAGCGCAGCGCCATGCTGTTTGCCGACCCGCATCAGCTGCTGGTCACGCTGCAACGTGCCATTGAGGGCTTGGGTTACAGCGTCAAGGCGCAGTTCGGTTGGGGCAGTACGGCGGCATTGGTGCTGACGGCGTTGCCGACATTTCGGGATGTTTCGGCAGCCGGCTTGCAGCACCAGTTGCGGCAGGCACCATTGCGCTGTCTGCGCCGCGATGGCCGGGTGCCGCTCGCTTGGTTGGAGCATTTCCAGCAACTGGGTGTACGCCGCGTCGGCGACTTGCTGGCGTTGCCGCGATCCGCGTTGGGTCGCCGTCTGGGCCATGAACTGCTGGATTATCTGGCGCGTCTGGAGGCATTGCAGCCGGATATTTTCAGCCGCTTTCAGTTGCCGGAAGTGTTTGCGCAATCGATCGAATTGCCGCGTGAAACCGAGCAGGTCGATGCTTTGCTGTTTCCGATCAACCGTTTGTTTCAAGCGCTGGAAAATTATCTGCGCACACGCCAGCTCGCGATCAACCGTCTGGAGTTGCAGCTGGGTCAGCATCGGCGGCAACCCCAGATCATTGCTGTTGGCACCGTAGCGCCGAGCTGGCTGGCCAGTGAATGGCTGGCGCTTTGCCGGCTGCGGTTGGAGCGTCAACCATTGCTGGCGCCGGTGATCGAACTCACCGTCAAGGCTGAGCAATTCGTGCCGCTGACCCCCAAACGGAAACAGCTTTTTGCCAGTAACGAGGATGAGCGCAATAACGAGCAGCAGCTGCTCAGCATCTTGCGGGCGCGGTTGGGCGACAGCGCCATTCAGCAATGCCATGTCAACGACAGCTGGTGGCCTGAATTGGCGACGACGGTACGCACGGCCGGCGCGACTGCGGGAACAGCCGCCGCCACTGAAGCGGAGGAGATAGCGATCGTGGCGGCCGAACGGCCGCTGGTGTTGCTGGCGCATCCGCAGCCGCTGCGAAATCATAACGGCCAGCCGCAGTTTCGTGGGCCGTTGCAATTTGAGCCAGCGGTCGAATGGCTGCAATCCGAATGGTGGCAACACGCGTGGCGCCAGCGTGAATACCGTATTGCTCGCAATTCAGCAGGGGAGCGCTTGTGGTTGTTCCGCGACAGTCAGTCGCCGGAGCAGTGGTATCTGCATGGCCGGTTTGGCTGCTGAGCAGCGCCGTTATGTCCCCGATCCACCACGCTAGCGACCCACGATCAGCGCAGGACAGTGAGCCACCGGCTTACGCAGAACTGCAGACGCTGAGCAATTTCTCGTTTCTGCAATCGGCATCGCACCCGGAGGAATTGGTGCAACAGGCCGCTGCTCTCGGCTATCACGCGCTTGCCATCACTGACGAATGCTCCTTTGCCGGCATTGTCCGCGCCTATGCCGAAGCGCAGAAGTGCGGTTTGAAAATGCTGTATGGCAGTCAATTCATCACCGTTGAAGGCATGGCCGTGGTTGTGCTGGCCATGGATCAGCAAGGCTACGCCCAGTTGTCAGCACTGATCACGCAAGCGCGCCGGCGCGCCGAGAAAGGCGAGTACCGGCTGAGCAATGCCGATTTTTTGCCGGACGCTTTGTCCCGCTGTTTAGCAATTTGGTTGCCGCTGGCGAACTCGCTGGCAGCCAGCACGGACTGGCCGACACAATGCAAGTTGCTGCAAACGGTTTTTGCAGAGCGTTTATGGCTGGGCGTCAATTTTTGCCAGGACGGTCAAGACCCGTGGCGTCGGCAAATGGCCGAAACATTGCAGCAGCAAACCGGGTTGCCGATCACCGCAGTCGGTGATGTCCGGATGCACGCGTCGGCACGGTTGCCGCTGCATCAGGTGCTGACGGCCATTCGCCTGCGCACCACCATTGCGACGCTCGGTATGCGGCGGCTCGCCAATGCCGAAAAATGCCTGCAGCCACGACAACGTTTGGCGCAACGTTATCCGGCGGCGTGGCTTGCCGAAACCCTGCGCATTGCCGACCGTTGTCAGTTTTGCCCCAGCTCGCTGCGCTACCAGTATCCGGCTGAAGTGGTCCCGGCTGGCACCACGGCAACCGCGCATCTGCGTGAGCTGGTCATGATGGGCGCACGTGAGCGCTGGCCAAACGGCATTCCGGCCAAGAGCGCCCGGCTGATCGAGAAAGAGCTGGCGTTCATTGCGGCCGAGCAGTTCGAACATTATTTTTTGACCGTTCACGATATTGTCCGGTTTGCCCGCAGCCAGAACATTCTCTGCCAAGGCCGCGGTTCGGCGGCAAACTCGGTGGTCTGTTATGCGCTCGGCATCACCGAGGCCGATCCGGAAAAGATCGAAGTATTGTTCGAGCGTTTTCTTTCCAACAGCCGACGTGAACCGCCCGACATCGATGTCGATTTCGAGCACGAGCGGCGCGAAGAAGTCATCCAGTATCTGTTTAACAAATACGGCCGTGATCGCACGGCGCTGGCGGCGACGGTGATCTGTTACCGCTTGCCGAGCGCGATCCGCGATGTCGGCAAGGC
>CAMLKQ010000371.1 GCA_946480585.1 uncultured Kangiella sp. | reverse complement strand
CCATTTTCACTGCAAGCTTTGCCGCGCTCTCCGTGGTCGCCAGCCTGACGGCGGCTTCGGCTTCGGCTGCATCAGCTGCGCCGGCCGCACCGGCAAGCCCTATCCAGCAAACCGCACACCTGCGCTCGCAACTGGTGGCCGCAGAAACCGCGGCGATGCCCGGACGCACGCTGCGGCTCGGGTTGTTGTTCGAGCACGACCCGCACTGGCACACCTACTGGCGCAATCCCGGCGACTCCGGGCTGAAAACCGAAGTCGAACTGAGCTTGCCGGAAGGTGTCCAGTTTCACGGCATCGACTGGCCGGCGCCGGAACGTTTTGTGCTGAGTCCCGAGATCACCAATTTCGGCTACGGTGGCCGCACGCTGTTGCCGATGCGGGTGACGGTGCCGGAAAACTATAAAGGCGAGCAGTTGCCGATCCAGCTCAAGGCGCGCTGGCTTATCTGCGAACACGAATGCATTCCGGGCAAGGCCGACTATCAAATAAGCGTCCCGGTGCAGCGCTCAGGTGTCGTGCAAGCCGATGCACGCTGGGCGGCGGACTTTGCCCGTAGCGATGCCCGTCAGCCGCGGTCGTCGGCGATCGCGGCGACACTGCAAACCGACAATGAAGGCATCGTGCTGACGCTGACCGGCACGGCGGTTCCGCCCGATCTCGACAACTGGACGCTGTTCCCGGTGGCCGAAGAGTTGATCGACTACGGCACGCTGCCGCGCTGGCAAGCGCGCGCGAGTGGTTGGCAAACGCACTTGCCGCGCAGCGATTATTTCAGTGCACTGCCGGCACAGAGCGAATGGTTGCTGGTGAAAGCGGATCAGGCGCTGCGATTCACAGCGCATGCGCAGCCGCTGGCGAACTGACCTGGTTTGGAGGGAGCGTGCGCGTGTCCTATACAAAAAGCGTAAGCGAAAAGTTGAACTTAAGAAGCTTCCTATTAAGTCCTCACTCCGTCATTCCGGCGAAAGCCGGAATCCATTTTTACCTGCAAATTGGACCCCGGCTTTCGCCGGGGCGACGGTAATCTCTCAATCTCAGGGCTTCTTCAGCGTCTCCTTAACGCTTTTCTGACCCATTTTTTCAACCACATGCTTTCAACAATACGTTTTCAACAACATCAAGGAGCCACCATGAAAACGATTTCTCTTTCGGCACTGCTTTCTTGCGCGCTGCTGCTTGGCGGCGGCGCGGGTCTCGCCGAGGCGAGCACGGTCGGCGCGCCGGCGCCAGCATTCACGCTGACCGATAGCGACGGCAAATCGCACAGTCTGGCGGATTTCAAGGGCAAGACCGTGGTGTTGGAATGGACTAATGCCGAGTGTCCGTTCGTCAAGAAACATTACGGCGCCAACAACATGCAAACCCAGCAGGCGAAGGCGACCGCTGACGGCGTGATTTGGCTGACCATCAATTCGTCCGGCCCCGGTTTGCAGGGCCATGTTGATGGCGCCAAGGCCAATGCCATTCGTACCCAGGTCGGTGCCAAGCAAACTGCCTACTTGATTGATGCAGACGGTACTGTGGGCCGCGCTTACGGTGCCAAAACCACGCCGCATATGTATGTGATCGATGGCAGCGGTGTGCTGCGTTACAACGGCGGCATCGACAGCATTCCCAGTGCTGATCAGGCTGACATCGCTAAGGCGACCCAATACGTGCCGCAAGCGCTGGCTGAACTCGCCGCCGGCAAACCGGTGTCAGTCAGCACCAGCAAGCCGTATGGCTGCTCGGTGAAGTACAAGGGCTGAGCGAGCTTTTCCAAGCCAAACAAAACGGCGCCATGACGGCGCCGCTTTGTTGTGGCTAGATGTTCATCACGGCGCAATTTTTCTCTTCAGCGCCCGCGCCAGCGAGCGTGGCAGGCTCGGCAAGGTGCGCAGCAGCCACGGCAACACTTTCCGCTTCACACCGTTCAAGGATTCCGGCACCACCGCTTCGATGAGATGCGGGCCCGGCATCGCCAGCGCGTATTCCAGCGCCTTGCAAAAATCCTCGGCGGTTTCCACCCGCACCGCGTGCACGCCCATGCCTTGAGCGAGCTGGGCGAAGTTGAGCTGTGGCCCGCCGATGTCGAGCTGCGATTTCGCTTTCGGGCCTATCTCGTCTGCGCCAACGCGTTCGAGTTCGATATTGAGCACCGAGTACGAGGCGTTGTTGAAAATGATCGAGGTGACGTTGAGCTGTTCGCGGGCCATCGTCCACAGCGATTGAATGGTGTACATCGCGGTGCCGTCGCCAATCAACGCGATAACGGGTCGGTTCGGGCAGGCAATGGCAGCGCCAATCGCATTCGGCAAGCCTTGGCCAATCGCGCCACCGGTCAGCGTGATCAAGTCGTGCCGTGGTGCACCGGCGGTCATCGCCGACAGCAGCAGTCCGGAGGTAATCGCTTCATCGACCACGATGGAATTGTCCGGCAGCAAATGGCCAACTGCTTTGCAGACCTTTTCGGCGCTCAGTGCGCCGCGCGGCCGGGTCGGTCGCTGTGCCGGTTGCAGCAGTGGTGCCGTGCTGTCAGCGCCAAGCGCCTGCGCGAGCTTTTGCAGACTCTGCGCGCTGTCCTGCGCTGGCGTCGCGAGCGTGTGCACGGTGCAGCTATCCGGCACCAAATAACTTTTCTTGCCGGGATAAGCAAAAAACGACACCGGCGCTTTCGCGTCCACCAGAATCAAATGCTCGAATTCGCCAAGCTGCACGCCGGCGAGTTCAGCGAGGTAGGCAATGCGCTCAACCGTTGGTAAACCAGCGCCGCGTTCGAGCCGGGTCGGAAACACTTCGGCGAACAATTTGACGCCATTGTGCGCCGCGATGCGCGCCGCCGCGAGCAGGCTCG
>CAMLKQ010000370.1 GCA_946480585.1 uncultured Kangiella sp. | reverse complement strand
CCAGCTGCTGGCCAGCGAATAGGCGCCGCTGGTGCTGCTGAGCCGGAACGCACCGGCGTTCAGGCTGTTGGTGCTGGCCGACTCGAAGGCCAGTTCCCAGAGGGCGATTTGGAACGCCGCGGCGCTCAGATCGTTGTTGACGCTACCGTAGTAACGGCCCCACAGCTCGCTGATGGCATCGGCGTCATAGCCGGCGGCCGACAGACCCGTCACAGTGTAGGGATTCGAGAAACTCTGCAGGTTGACGTCCGGCTCCAGGCAGAAGCTGTAGAACTGCTGCCAGGCGGTGGCGCCAGCGCTCAGATCATGCGAATAGTCCATGACGTACTGGCCGGCATAAACCGAACGCGAGCTGTTGCCAACCACAATGCCGGTGCTCTGATACCAGCCATTGGCATCGCCCGCGACCGGGCTGGGGGTAAATACCGAACCCGACTGGTTGCCCACCTGTACGACATCACCAAAGTTCAACAGGTCAGCCTGTGCCTGAGCGGCAACCAGAGCCAGACCAGCGACGACAACTTTCTTGAACGACATGACCCCATCCTGTTTGGGTAGTTATTGTGCAACCTGTACAAGCAAACAGCGGGCCAATGGTCGGACCAAAAAATAAGTGTTTTTAATCAGAGAGTTAAAAGATCGCCGCTGTCAGTATTTTTTCTTGTATGTAAATTTAATTGACTAAGGCTGTAAATAACTCTGCGTGCTCAGGCCAGCTGCCGGAGCGTCCACTGGGCCAGATCGGCGAGCCGGTCATGACTGGTCAGGGCACTCACCTCCGGCTGCAGCGCCTGCAATCGGCGATTGCCGATGACGACCAGCGCATTGCGCTTGAGGCCGAAGCTGCCGGCGCGGGCCAATGGCGTGCCGTGAAAGTCCTTTTCCAGCCGTTTGCCGGAGGCCGTCAGCAGGTAGCGCAGATCGTCGATCAGCGCCTGCTGTTGGTCGTCGTTCAATGGCTGTTGCAAGGAGACATCGAGCGTATGGTTGAACAGTTTCTGGTTCCACGGGCACACGGTCTGGCAGAGATCGCAGCCGAACAGCCAGTCGCCGATGCCGTCACGCAGCTCGACCGGCGCCAGCTTGCGTGACTCGATATTGAGGTAGGAAATGCAGCGACGGGCGTCGAGTTTGCGCGGCTCGATGATCGCTTGCGTAGGGCAGATCTCGAGACAGCGGGTGCAGGTGCCGCAGTAGTCCGGCATCAAGTTGGTGGCAACTGGTTGCGGATGCGGCTGCAGGTTCAGGGAGCTATAGATTTCGCCAAGGAAAAACAGGCTGCCTTTTTGCGGATGGATAATGCAGGTGTTTTTGCCGACCCAGCCGATCCCGGCGCGGCGTGCCAGATCGCGCTCCAGCACCGGGCTGGAATCGGTGAAGCAGAGAAATTCTTCCTGTGGGAATTGTTGCTGCAAAAGCGCAGCTACTTCACGCAGGCGATCGCGAAACCAGAAGTGGTAATCAACGCCTTGTGCGTACAGGCTGACCCGCGCCTGTTTCAGTGGCCAGCTTGCCAGCGGCTCCGGATGCGGGTGATACGGCATGGCAAACACCAGCGCGCTGTGCACACGTGGCCATTGCCGGCGCGGCTCTTCCTTGATGGGCGCGTGCTCGACCAGATAGTGCATGTCGCCGTGGTAACCGGCATCGAGCCAGTCGCGATACAGATCGAAACTGAGCGGCCGCGTCAACGGCGTGATGCCAAAGTGACTCAAGCCGCGTTTCGGCAATTCGTCGGCGAGCAGTTCGCGCAGTTGTTGTTCGATCATGATGCAATCACTTGCTCGCCGTCAGATAGTCGAGCACGCCCTGCGCCGCGACCCGGCCACTGGCAAAACACGCGGTCAGCAGATAGCCGCCGGTCGGTGCTTCCCAGTCAAGCATTTCACCAGAGCAGAACACGCCGGGCAAATTCTTCAACATCAGCTGTTCGGTCATCGCATCGAAGCGGACGCCGCCGGCGCTGCTGATCACTTCGGCAATCGGGCGCGGTGCAGTCAATTTCAGCGGCAGTGCTTTCAGCGTTTTGGCAATCAACGTCATGTCATTCATCTGATCTTTGCTGAGCACTTCGCGCAGCAGACCGGCGCGCACACCGCTGACGGCGGCGCGGCTTTGCAGATGCGCTGCCAGCGATTTGCTGCCGCGTGGTTTATTCAGATCAGCAAGCAAGCGCGTTTCGTCGCGGCCCGGCAACAGATCCAGCGTCAAGGTCGCACTGCCGGTTTGCTCGATGGCATCACGCAGCGGCGCCGAGATGGCATAGATCAGCCCGCCTTCGATACCGCTGGCAGTGACCATCGCCTCGCCCTGTTTGTGCCAACGCTGGCCACGCAAATCGGTGAAATCGGCGATGACCGGCTTCAGCGGTTCGCCGGCAAATTTCTCACTGAAAATCGGCGACCAGCCGATATCGAAACCGCAATTGGCCGGCCGCAGCGGCGCAATCGCGACGCCATACGATGCAAGCAGCGCTTGCCAGCTGCCATCGCTGCCAAGCTTCGGCCAGCTGGCGCCACCGAGTGCGAGCACCGCCGCGGCACAATCGTGTTCCCGCTCGCCGTCCGGCGTGGCCAAACGCAGCCGCAAACCCTGCTCGCATTCCGCAAAACCCAGCCAGCGATGACGCGGCGCAAATTGCACGCCGAGCGTGCGCAGCCGCTGCAACCAGGCGCGCAACAACGGCGCCGCTTTCATGTCTTTTGGAAACACCCGGCCGGAGCTGCCAACAAAGGTGTCGATACCAAGACCGTGGATCCACGCCCGCAGATCGTCCGGCGTAAACCGCGCCAACCAGTCACCGACCTGACCGGCAGCATCGCCGTAACGCGAGATGAAATCCGGCAGCGCTTCCGAATGGGTGATGTTCATGCC
>CAMLKQ010000369.1 GCA_946480585.1 uncultured Kangiella sp. | reverse complement strand
AGTTTGCGCTGCCAGTTCGGATTTTCGGTGCTGGTGCCGGGCAGGTTGACCTGATGCCGCTCACCAAACCAGTCTTCCGGTTGGCACATCATGATCGCGGCAGTGCTGCGCGCCAGATACACATGCGCGCCAACGACAATGCGATCATCGAAGCCCGGCATCTGTGCTGGATACTCCGGATACAGCCCGCTGCGGTTCAGTGCTTCCAGCAATTTTTGCTTATCGCCATGACGCTGGGCGTATTGCTGCCGGGTTTGCTCATCGGTGTCATACAGGCCGATGCGTTCGCGCAGCTTGATGTCTTCGCATTCCCAGAAGCCGGGCAAGGTCGGCATGTCGTGCGTGCTGATGGTGGCGAGCGCCAGCGGCGGGTACTCATCCGGTGCTTTCAGCCGATCGGCGTGCTGCTCGAACATCAGGATGCGATAGGACAGCATGTGGCTGTCGTGCATGACCTTGCGGATTTCATCCGGCACCGTGCCGAGATCTTCGCCAATAACCAAACACTGCTGGCGCTGGCTTTCCAGCGCGACAATGCCGGCCAGATCGGCGAGTGGATAATGGACATAGGCACCATCACAACCGGTGCCGCCCGGCGGAATCCACCAGAGCCGGAAAATCGCCATGACGTGGTCGATGCGCAGCGCACCACAGTGCCGCATGTTGGCACGCAGCAGCGCGGTAAAGCGGCGGTAACCGTCATTGCGCAGCGCATCGGGATGGAACGGCGGCAAGCCCCAGTTCTGGCCTTGCACCGCCACCGCATCGGGCGGCGCACCGACTGAAATGTCCTGACAGAATTGCGCCGGCGAACACCAAATTTCGCTGCCACCGCGATCGGCACCGACGGCGAGATCGCGGTACAAGCCAATCTTCATGCCGAGCACTTTGCAGTGTTGCTGGACGGCGTCGAGCTGCGTTTCGGCCAGCCACTGCAACCAGCTGAAGAAGCGCAAGCGGCTGGCGCGCTGCAGCGCAAACGTTTTGCAGGCGGCACTGTCCGGGTTCTGGTATTCGCGCGGCCATTGTTGCCAACCGCTCAGCTGGCCCTGCTCGATGGCGAGGTATTCCTGCAAGGCATCGAACAAAGCTTGCCGATGCAGATCGTCACCGAACGCATCGAGATAGTGTTGAAACGCCTGTCGCCGTGCACCGGTGGCCTGCTGCTCAAAGGTTTGGAACAGCGCTTCCAGCACCGGCCGCTTGAGCGCAGCGACCGCGCCATAGTCGACGCTGGCGGTAGCGCGAGCGGCGGCTTTGCGGGCCTGGAATTCGGCGCTGGCCATCAGCGCGCGCGCTTCGCTGCACTGCGCGAGTTCTGGCACCGCCTCGACATCAATGTAAATCCAGTTCAGGAATTCCCGATGGCTGGGGCTGTACGGGCTGATGTGCAGCGGATTGGCCGGATACAGTGCGTGCAAGGGATTGAGGCCGATGACATCGACGCCATGGCCGACAGCACGATCGGCCAGCGCGATCAGGTCGGTGAAATCGCCAATGCCCCAGTTGCGCGCCGAGCGCAGCGTGTACAGCTGCAAGGCAAGGCCCCAGCATTTCTGCTGGGCGTTGATCGCGGGTGGCAGATAACAGTGGTCTGGCACGCCAATCAGCAGCAGGTGCTGCTCACTGCTGTCGCTGTGCAGCGTCAACTGGTGATAACCAAGTGGCAGCGTCAGCGTCAGCACACCGTTGTCGACCGTGCCCTGCTCGACCGCTGTCTGGCCTTCAATCTGCAAGGACCAGCGCAGCACGCCCGGCACGCGCAGCTCCAGCGCGCCCTGACTGACCCGATGCACCCGCACCGGTGACGCCGCCGCCGGCTGCACGCTGGCGAGCGCACGCGCCAAAGCATCCAGCGTGCTGTCGGCGACCGGACGGGCCTGACCCCAGGCATCGACAAAATGATCGGCGATACGGGCATCGCGTTGCGGCGCGCGGGCGTCGGTCATGATTACGGCAGTTCCCCAATTCCGAATGGTTGCGATCAGTGCGAGCGGCGGCACACGGCCGCTTGACGGCGAGGCGGCGGCCCTCAACCGGAGCGAGTGCCCTCACCCATCCGAACGCTTCAGCGCCTGAGCAAAACCGGCACCGGTTTGGCGCCAAACGATGGCCACAACGCCGCCATTTGGCGCAGGTTGGGACACGGTGCGGCCCAGTGCGCAAAGGTGGTGCAGTTTTCGCACGTTCACGACCGGAACAACAGTCAGGAGTACCGGTTTACATACGTATTCAGCAGGGAATGGCCCGGACATTACGCATTGCAGTGCAACATCCACGCAGCAAGGCGACAACGCTGGTAAAACCTGCGTAGTGGATTCAGGTAGCAGTGAAAAAACGGCAGGCTTTGCGCGACCGACCGGCTCAGCGGTTGCGGTCGCGCTGGACGACGCGCTCAATCAACACCGCCATCGAGCGGCCTTTGAGCGGGAACGGATCACTGCCGCCGAAATACATCGGCAGCGTGCTGATTTGGGTATCGGCGGTATCGAGCACCAGTTCCCACAACGCCGCGTCGGGCGGCGCCGGCAGCTGGAAATCGCAACGCTCGTGATGGCTGTTGATCAGCACCAGCACGTGGTCACCGATCACTGGCCGGCCAACGGCGTCGCGCAATCCGGTGTGCCGACCATTGAGCAACACGCCGAGCGAGCGCGCATGCCAGCGCTGCCAGTCGGCATCGGTCATGCGTTGGCCGTCGGCGCGCAACCAGCTGACATCGCGTTGGTCGGTAGCATCGGCGACGCCGTCGAAAAACTGCCGCCGCCGGAATACCGGTTGCTGCCGGCGCAAGGCAATCAGCCGGCGGACGAAACTTTGCAGCTCGCGTTCGCGCTGGCCCCAACTCCAGCGCAGCCAGCTGGTTTCGTTGTCCTG
>CAMLKQ010000368.1 GCA_946480585.1 uncultured Kangiella sp. | reverse complement strand
CGACCCCCGGCGTGACAGGCCGGTATTCTAACCAACTGAACTACCGCTCCACCGATGTCGACGGAGGCTTGCCCCCGTGACGAGGCGCGCATGATACGCAGGCGATCCGGCGCTGTCAACGCGATTCGGTGGCGGGATTTGCCGGCGCCTCGCCATCGGCTTCGGCCGCCGGCGGTTCGGCAAACGGGTCGCTGGCAATTGCAGCTTCCGTATCGGAGTCGAGGTTGGAGTCGACACCGGAATCGGCCCCAGAATCGACATTGGAATCGCTATCGGGCGATGCGGTTTCAGATGCGTCGGTTGTGGCGAAATCGACCTCGTTGTCAGCTGCTTCGTCCCCCGCGCTGGACGGCAACGGCTCATCGACCGGCGCCGGCGGTTCACCCGCGGCAAGCTGCTGCATCGACGACAGAATCTCTTCCAGATTCATGTCACGCCGGGTGTGCTCGTCACCAAACATGGACGCGTATTCGGCAAAGATGTTGTTCAGCGCCGACAGGGTCAGCCCCACCTCCCGCTTCAAGCGCTCGTTCTCGCTGCGAAGATGGCTTTCGACCGCCGCCGGTCCGGCGGCACCGCTCGGGGCAGCACTGGCCGGTACCGGGGCAACCGGAGCCGGGGCTGGTGCCCGGGCCAGCACCGCCATGGCTTGCACGTGCAGTTCGCTGTATTGCTGCAGGGCCGGCTCAATGGCCACCAGGCCAGTCGGCTTGCGATCCAGCAGGGCAGCCAGTACCTGTTTGAAATACTGCCGACGCCCCTTGATGAGCTTGTCGACCAAGGCTGCCAGTTTGTCCGGATCGGCATGGCCGCCAGCGCCGAGTTTGGTCAGCAGCTGCTCCCGACAGGCCGGTTCAGCCGCCTTGACCGCCGCCAGCAACAACTCCACGGCCCGGCGGTCCTGTGCCTTGCGCTTGATGATGAGGACTGCGAGCAGAATCGCGACGATGACCGCTGGGCCACTCAAGGCCAACACCATGCCAAGGGCGGTCACTGCGCCGCCTCCTCGTCATCGGCCAGCGCCTGTTCGATGGTTTGCGCCGCTTGCTTGTGCCGGCGCCGGACCCACCAGAACGCCAGTCCGATGCCGACCAGCACCATGTTCAGACCGATGCCAATCCACAACCAAGGCAGCTCGCTGTCGCCCTCGCTCGTTTCAGCGGCGGGCTCGGCGCTGGTCTCAGTGGGCTCGGTTGAAGCATCGGGTTCTGATTCGGCAGCAGGTTCTGCGGCGGGCTCAGTTGCCGTTTCGGCCTTGGTCTCCGTTGCTGCCGCTGACGCAGCTCCACGCTGCCACTGCAATGGCTGGCCTTGCATGCTGATGGGCCGACCGGCAAGTGTCAGCGCATCGAACCGCCAATGCAGTTGCTGCGGCCCATCAACAGATGCGGCAACCGCGGCCTGCCAGCCCTTGTCGGTGGCCGTGGGCGTCACGGCGAGCCGGACGCCATCCGGCGCTTCGTGTTCGAGACTGAGCGCAAGGCTGTCGGCTTTGAACAGTTTGTCGGCCACCGTAAACAACGCCGTGGCGTTGCCATCGTCGCCGACGGTCAGCGACGCCTGCACCGGCGTTGCCACCGCCTGCAAATGAAACGTCCGGGTCCGCTCGAAAGTTGGCGCGCTGGCATCGAGCGTCAAAGAGAACTGGGCATCGAGCGCCGGCACTTCCCAGTCAGCGGCAAACTGCCCATTGCCGGTGTCCGTCAGCACCACCTCGCGCTGGTAGTCCGAGGCTTGGACATTCACTACCGCCTTGACCAGCTGCAAGAACTCACGCCGCTCGATGGGCTTGCCATCTTCGGTCAGCCGAAGCTCAAGACGAACTTTTTCGCCGGCCAGTGTCAGCGTCGGCACGGCTGCCACGTGCAGACCGAGTTTACTCACCACCAACACCCGATTGTCCGGATCGAGCTCGGCCTGGATCTGCCACTGACCCGGCATCGGCTTGGCGACGGTGATGAGGTCATAACGGGCGTCGCTGTGCCAGCGCCAGCTCGCCGGCCGTTCGCCGGCGTGATGACGCGCGCCATCCGGCGACAGCAAGGCGGCCGGCTCGGCGCCTTCGCGCCGGAACACCAGCACAGTGATTTCCTCGACGCTGGCATCGACGGTGAAACCGTTATCCGTCAATGGCAGCGCGTCGCGCGGTGCGGCCTGCTCAAACAGCCGCAGGAAAATGCGATTGAGTTCGTCCGCGGTCGATGCGCGCTCGGCCATGCCATCGGTTTCGCGGGCGATTTGTTGCAGCAACGCGGCATCGGCATCGGCACTGAGAGCAATCGTGTGCACCTTGGCGCCGGACGCTTGAATGGCAGGCAGAATTTTCTGCAGCAGTTCGTCGCGCGCCACTTGGTTGTCGCGTGCGTCCTTCGAGACATCGACCACGCCATCGGTCAGCAGGATGACGTGGCGCGGACCGTTGCCCGGCCCCTGCCAATCGCGTGTCGCCCGTTGCAAGGCGAGGCCGATATTGGTGAACAAACCGGTTGAACCAATCTGATCGGCAGCGGCCACCGCTTTCGCCTGCCACGCCGGCGTGACGGCATCGAGTGGCACCAGTTCGTTGACGTACTGGCCGAACGTCCAGACGCCGGCACGACTATTGCTCGGTAACAGATTGCTGAGCAGTTTGATCGCCGGTACCCGCAGATTGGCCGGATCGTTTTTCTTCATGCTGCCGGAAATGTCGACGACAACGCGCACATCTGGCGGTGCAGCAAAACTGCAAACAGGAACTAGACTCAGGACGGAAAGCACCAGAACGGCGCAACTGCTGCGGTGCAGCAGGGCTGAAATGGGGCGGGCACAGGCCAAGGCGTGGATCAATATTTTGAACACGTGTAGCTTTTCACTAAACAAGTGAGTATCGTCATCAAGTG
>CAMLKQ010000367.1 GCA_946480585.1 uncultured Kangiella sp. | reverse complement strand
ATGGTTACACCGCCCGGCCGAATCCCGGTCTCGATGGCATGGTGCTGGCGTTGTCACGCCGGTTCTGAGTTGCCAAGAGCGGCCGTGAGCAACCGATCAGGGCGTTGGCGCAGCCATTTGCCGGCGCAGTGAATCATCCGGCGGAGCGACTGCACTGGCGAGCGCGGTTTTGCGTAACCAGCCATCAATGCTATTGACCAGCCACGCCGGAATGGGATGCCGCTGACTGGTCAGCAACACTTGCTGCTGATATTGCGGCAAATGCTGCCAGCGCCGCTGGCGCTCACGCGCGGCCGCCGGCACCTCTCTCGCTTCCGCGGCCATGTGCAATTCCAACACCGGTTGTGCCGGCGCCTGATCCGGCACGGTGGTCGCCGACAGCAGCACAAACCCGTCAATAGTTGCCGCACTGCCGCTGACCAGCGGCCAGATGCCGGTCGCGGCGTCGTGCTGCGCCAGCACGAACAGCGGCAGCGGCGCTTCAGCGACGGCCTCGACATCAGCCGGTGCCGATTCCTTCTTTACCAGTGCCAGCATGGCCTGCAGATCGGTCTCGGTCAGCGGCGGCGCCCGGTCTGGCGCTTGTTCGGCTTGCGCAGGGAGGCGCGGGTTCGGCCGCTCGCGGGCCAACAGCCAGATGCGCCAGCCGCGTTCGCGCAAGGCCTCGGCCAGTTGCAGCAGCGGGCCCTGACTGTGCACGGCATTGCCGGCGGCTGGCAGCAAAATGAGTTCACCGCGCCATTGCCGCAGTGGCGGCCAGATCAGCACCGGCTGGTTTGGCGCCAATTGCCGGCGCTGGCTGGCCGGAAAACTGGCCAACCAGGCGGACTGCGCCGCTTCTGCACCGGCGGCGCTGTTGGTCGTTGCAGCGGGCGTTGCTGCCGCCGGCACGTTGCCGGCGTCTTGTGCACGAGCCGCTGTCGGCAGCGCGCCGAGCCAGATCAGCAGCAGGGCGCGTTGCAGGCCTGTGCGCAACAAACGGCGCCGGAAAAATCGGAAATCGCGTCTCATCTGGCAAGCATAGCCGGCCGATGGCCGGGATTGGACAGGAATCGGAGGCCGATTGGATGGCGCCGAGGTTGGCGCTTGGCTCCGCTGTTTCGACAATAGCCGGGTCGCGGTGCTGGCCCCAACCGCCACCGCGACGCTCTCTCCGAGCACGTCCTGGTTTTGGCCTGGCCTGATCTGTCCCGTTCTCCCTGTGCCAGTGTGTTTGACCAGTAGCCGAATCGCCACCACCGGCGCTTCGGCTTTTTTTTTGCCACGTCTGGTGGCGCTCGCTGGCGCCTTCGTGGCGCGAAAAGGTCTCTCCTGCGGTCACCAAGGCGTTGTTCGCAACGCTCTCATTTGTCCATCAACGCATTGATTTCAAACAGAAATAAAAATTAGACACCAGCGCAGCCCAAATTGGATACCGAAACGATAGCTGTGCGGTTTTCGGCTGTTGCCCGCGCGCAGTACAACCCGCCTCCCGATGTCCTGGCGCAGCCCTCGGCGCCGGGCGTCGCCCGTCCGGCTCGCACCGGACGGGACCAACCAAGAACCAATATCTGGAGGCACCATGAGGAAACACCCCACCCACTGGCCGCGTACGCTGACGGCAATTGCGGTCAGCGCCATGTTGTCGGTGGCTGCACCGACGGTTTTCGCCAGCGGCGAATCGACCGGTACCATCGTTGGCATGGTCAACGCCGACCCGTCACTCGGCGCCGTCACCATCAGCATCGAGAGCCTGGACACCGGTCTGAAGCGCACCGAAACCGTTGCCGCCGGTAGCGAATACCGTTTCCCGCGCCTGCCGATTGGCCGCTACAAGGTCACCGTCAGCGATGCCCGCGGCCGTGAGCTGGGCAACAGCACGGTGGTGGTGAACATCGCCACCAACACCAATGCCTCGTTCGATCTCGGTGGCCGCAGCGACGCCGAAGTGATCGAAGTGGTCGCAACCCGGCCGTCGGCCGTTGACATGCAAACGGTCGACTCCGGTCTGGTGATTGGCGAAACCGAGTTCGATCGGCTGCCAGTCGGTCGGGATGTCACCAGCATCGCGCTGCTGGCACCAAACGTCACCAAAGGCGATACCGCGTTTGGCAACCTCGGCTCGTTCGCGGGCGCCTCGGTGGCCGAGAACGCGTATTACATCAACGGCATGAACGTCACCAACTTCCGCAACGGTCTCGGTGGCTCGACGGTACCGTTCGAGTTCTACAAGGAATTTCAGGTCAAGACCGGCGGCTATGGCGCCGAGTTCGGTCGCTCGCTCGGTGGCGTTATCAACGCCGTGACCAAGAGCGGTGGCAACGAGTTCGAATTCGGTGGCAACGTCTACCACACGCCGGGCAGCCTGCAGGGCGACAGCCCGAACAGTTATTACCGCGATGGCCGCATTTTTGTTGCCAATGACAAAGATGAAACCACTCGCACCGACGTCAACCTCTGGGCCAGCGGTCCGCTGGTGCAGGACAAGCTGTTCTTCTTCGCGATGTACAACCCGCGCGATGTCGAACGCGACTACCTGCTCGCCGAAGGCACCTCGTTCGAGAATTCGAACAGCGACGATGCGTTCTGGGGCGGCAAGATCGACTGGCAAGTCAGCGACAACCATCTGCTGGAATTGCTGACCTTCTCCGATGAGCGCGAAGATGTCACCAAGCAGTACAACTACGACTATCAGGGTAGCGGTCGCGGTGACTATGTCGGTTCCACGTTCGACAAGCGTGGTGGCAAGAACAGCTCGCTGAAATACACCGGCTACCTGTCCGACAGCCTGACCGTCACCGCGCTGCTCGGTGAAAACGAATACGATCTGACCACGCAGTCGACTGCCGATCTGAATTGCCCATTGGTCGTGGATGTTCGTCCGGGCGCCGTCAATCCGTATCCGGGTTGCTGGGTCA
>CAMLKQ010000366.1 GCA_946480585.1 uncultured Kangiella sp. | reverse complement strand
CTAACTGATTGAACCACTAACTGATTGAGCCTCTGGCTGAATGAATCACCGGCAATACGTGGCCTGCGGACCGCGATCGCTGCAACAGGAGGGACGGACCATGAATCGGGTAGCGAACAAGGTGGCCATCGTCACCGGCGGAGCGGTCGGCATCGGCCGCGCCTGTGTTGAGCGTCTGGCCCAGGAAGGTGCCAGCGTCGCAATATTCGATGTCAATGTCAGCGCCGGTCGCGCGCTTGCCGCGGATCTCAGCGAGCGTGGCCACAAGGTGGCCTTCTGGCAAGTCGATACCGCCAGCGAAACACAGGTGCAGAAAGCAATCGCCGAAGTCGTGCAGCAGTTCGGCAAACTGAATGTTCTGGTCAACAATGCCGGCATCTCCGGCTCGGTAAAACCGACCCACGAAATCAGCGAAGAAGAATGGGACCGGGTGCAGGCGGTGAATGTCAAAGGCGTGTTTTTTTGCACCAAACACGCGATCCCGCCGCTGAAAGCCGCGGGCGGCGGCAGCATCATCAACCTGTCGTCCATTTGCGGTTTGGTCAGCACCACCGGTGTGCCGCCGTATCACGCCTCGAAAGGCGCCGTGCGGCTGATGAGCAAAAACGATGCAATGCAGTACGCGCCAGACAAGATCCGGGTCAATTCAATACACCCGGGTTATATCTGGACGCCGATGGTCGAAAATTTTCTGAAAGCCAGCAGCCCGGATCTGGCAGCGGCCAAACAAGCTGCCGGCGCGCTGCATCCGCTCGGCCACATGGGCGAGCCGGACGATATCGCTTGGGGCGTGGTGTTTCTCGCCAGTGACGAATCGAAATTCATCACCGGTTCGGAGCTAGTGATCGATGGCGGTTACACCGCGCGCTGATCACAGCGACAGACATCACATCGACTGTCATTGATGGACAACAGGACCGCAGCCCGCTCGCCGGGCTGCGTACGCAAGCTTATGGTTGCTGTACTGGCATCGGCTGTGCGGGCGGCTCAACATCGGTCGTCGCCGGTGCGGCTACGTCGCTTGCCGCATTGACCGGTTTGGCATAGCGCGGCAGCAGCGGATTGCCAAAGCGCGCCTTGTACAGCGTGCCGACCAGAGCCGAGCCGATATAGTTCAGGTGATTCTCATCGCGGTACAGCGGCGTGCCGTCAATCACGGTATTGCAGCGCTCACCGTCACAGATAATCGGCAGCGGATCAATCCACTGCACCGTCGGAAACTGTTGTATTGCTCGCTGCTTGAACCCGATGAACGGCTGCTGCGCTTTTTCGACCGCCGGCCACGGCAGCGAACAATCCGGTTTGTTTTTCAACTGGCAATAGGCATACGAGGCCGACGGCAACATCGGCGCGTCCTCCACCACAATCACCTGATGACCGCGCTGCAGCAACCAATCCAGCGCTTCCAGAAAGTGTTGCTCGTAAACCGGGCTGGCAAGGTAGGACGTCCACCACGCGCCGACAAACACCGTCATCGGTTCAGCGGACAAATACGCCGCAATCGCTTCGGTGCGGGCGATCTTGGTTGGGTCATCGGCAAACAGCGTCTTCGCCCGTTCCGGTGCGACAAACGGCGTCGAGGCGCGATTGATCAGCAACACCGACAATGAGGTATCGGCGAGGAATTGCTCCAGAAAACCAGTCATCGCGGTGGCGTGCGAGTCGCCGATGAACACCGCATTCGGCTTGCCGTCCTTGACGCCCAGAATGCAGCGCGGCGACTGATCAAACGCGACCGGGTCGCCTTTGAAGCAGGGCTTGTAGATGTCGGCAGAATTGTTGAGCGCAATGGTTTTGTAGATCTCGCGCTTGTCAGCCGGAATGCGGAAGCTCAAGTCATCGGCGATGCGAATGGTCGATTGCACCAGCCAGATGGCGATGAGCGGCACCAGCACAAACACCAGAAACGATTTGCGGAATCCCCACGGCAGATAGCGGAAGCGGTTCTCGACAAAACGGTGGCTGAACCACGACAGCGCGATCACCGCTGCAAACAAACCGATGCGCCAGTACGCATCCAGCTCCACCAGTTGGTAATGCAGCAGCGCGGCCGGCGGCCAGTGCCACAGGTACATCGAGTACGACAGGCCGCCGAGCCAGACCATCACTGGCACGCTGAGCGCGCGCGCCACCAGCGTGTTGCCATGCTGCAGACCGGTGTACAGCATCAGTGCGGTGCCGAGCGTCGGCCACAGCGCGTTGTAACCGGGAAAATGGGCGCTGTTCGGCAACAGCAGCGCGGTGCCGACGACGAGCGCCATGCCGAGGGCGGACAGCGTTTGCGCGACTGGCAATGACAACCGTGGCAGCTCGCGCGCATACAGCGCGACACCGGCACCGAGCATCAGTTCGTAGGCACGTGCCGGCAGCAGGTAATAGGCCGCTTTGGCGGCGTGCTCGGCCATGAATACCGACAAGCCAAAGGCGGCGCACCAGAGCAGCAGGAACACCGGCCAGCCGCGTTTACCGGGAAAGAATTTGTAGGCAGTAAACAGCGTCAACGGCCACAGCAAATAGAACTGCTCTTCGACCGCCAGCGACCAGGTGTGCAGCAAGGTCAAACTTTTCGCTTCCGGCGCGAAATACTGACTCAGTTCGCCGTAGTAATAAAAATTGGAAAAGCCGATCAGCGAGGCCAACCAGCTCTTGGCGAAAACGTAATAGTCCTCGTCGAGATAGAACGGCGAGATCAGCAGGAAGCTGACGGTCGAGACCAACAGAAACACCGGCACCAGCCGGCGAATGCGGCGGGCATAAAAATCGCGGAAGCGGAAACTGCCCGACGCGAATGCCCGTTGCAACAGCTGGGTGATGACAAAACCGGAAATGACGAAGAAGACATCGACGCCGACAAAACCACCGGGGATGCCGGGCACGCCGAAGTGATAGAGCATCACCAGCAGAACGGC
>CAMLKQ010000365.1 GCA_946480585.1 uncultured Kangiella sp. | reverse complement strand
GGTTTGCGCGGCCTGATGGCCAGCCCTATTTTGAGCTTCCCGATGCCGGGCGCGCCCGACGGCAAAGCCGGCATCCACCGGGTACTGGAACTGCACGATATTTGCCACAACCTGCCGCTGGTCAAAGCAGCGTTCGGCCCGCACGCGCCCTACACGGTGGACGACGCGCTGCTGACCCAGGTCGCTACTTACGCCGAAGAACTGGGCCTCATCGTGCACATGCATGTGCATGAAAGCGCGCAGGAAATCGCCGACTCCATCAAGCAATACGGCATGCGTCCGCTGGAGCGACTGAACAAGCTCGGCCTGCTCGGTCCTCAATTCGTTGCCGTTCATGCCGTGCATCTGAACGATGGCGATATCGCATTGCTGAAAGAAAACGGCGTGCAGACCGTGCACTGCCCAGAATCGAACCTGAAACTCGCCAGCGGTTTTTCGCCGGTGGCGAAGCTGCAGGCCGCCGGCATCAATGTCGGCCTCGGCACCGACGGCGCCGCCAGCAACAACGATCTCGATCTGCTTGGCGAACTGCGTACCGCTACGCTGCTTGGCAAAGCCGTCGCCGGCGATCCGACCGCAATGAACGCCGAGCGGATGCTGTACATGGCGACACTCGGCGGCGCCCGCACCATGGGGCTGGAAAACGAAATCGGCTCGCTCGAAGTGGGCAAATCCGCCGACCTCATTGCGGTGGATTTGTCTGGGCTGTTGCAGCAACCCGTGTACAACCCGCTCTATTCGCTGCTGTACACCGTACAACGGGAGCAGGTCAGCGACGTCTGGGTGGCCGGCCAGGCACTGATGCGCAACCGCGAGTTGTTGACCATTGATGAAAGCGCGCTGCGGGAAAAAGTGCAGCGCTGGCAGAGCGATGTGCAGAGCACCTTGGCTCTGCAGAAATGAATCGTCGTGGGAGCGGCTTTAGCCGCGATTGCCAAATATAAAATCGCGGCTAAAGCCGCTCCCACAAAAGCACTTCCATGAAAGGACACCGACCATGACTCACACCAACGTCGATCGCGCCGAAATCGCCAAATTCGAAGCGCTTGCCGCCCGCTGGTGGGATCGCCACAGCGAATTCAAACCGCTGCACGACATCAACCCGCTGCGGCTCGGCTGGATTCTGCAAAAGACCGGCGCGCTCGCTGGCAAACGCGTGGTCGATGTTGGCTGCGGCGGCGGTATCCTCAGCGAAGCACTCGCCGGTGAAGGCGCGCAAGTGACCGGCATCGACATGGGCGAAGCGCCACTGTCGGTGGCCAAACTGCATCTGCTGGAGAGCGGCCGCAGCGTCGATTACCGGCAAATGACGGTCGAGCAACTGGCCGACGAACAACCGGGCAGTTTCGATGTCGTCACCTGCATGGAAATGATCGAGCACGTGCCGGACCCAGCCTCGGTGATTGCCGCGTGTGCCAAACTGGTGAAACCAAACGGCCACGTATTCTTCTCGACCATCAACCGCAATCCGAAAGCGTTTCTGTTTGCCATCGTCGGCGCCGAATATGTGCTGAACCTGTTGCCGAAAGGTACCCACGAATACGCCAAGTTCATCCGGCCATCAGAGCTCGGCACTTGGGCTCGTCATGCCGGCCTGCGCGTTGGCGACATGATCGGCATGCATTACAACCCGCTGACCAAGGTGTATTCGCTCGGCCCCGGTGTCGACGTCAATTATCTCGTGCACACCCGGCCGGTGGATTGAACGTGTAGGAGCGGCTTTAGCCGCGATTTTCCCGGCACGAAATCGCGGCCAAGGCCGCTCCCACAAAAACAAAGAAGGCCTTATGAACTCTGCCCTTCCCCTGCAATGCGTGCTGTTCGATTTGGACGGCACCTTGCTGGACACCTCGCAGGACATGGCGAAAGCGCTGAATCAGCTGCTGATCGAGCGCGGCCGCAAACCGCTGCCATATGACGCGATCCGTCCGCAGGTGTCGCACGGCGCGCGCGGTCTGCTGAAGCTCGGCTTCGACATGGAGCCGACCGATCCGGCTTTCACGACCTTTCGCGATCGTTACCTCGCGCTCTACGAGCAATGCATGATCGAGGAAACCACGCTGTTCGCCGGTCTTGATCAGGTGCTGCACTACTGTGAGCAAAACGATTTGCGCTGGGGCGTGGTGACCAACAAACCCGGTTACCTGACCCGCGCCGTCATGGAGCATTTGCAGCTCTGGCAGCGCGCCGCCTGCGTCGTCGCCGGCGATTGCCTGCCGCAGCGCAAACCCGATCCGGCGCCGATGTTTCATGCCGCGCAGATGGCCGGTGTCGATGCCGCGACCTGCTGCTACGTCGGCGATGCCGAACGCGATATCGAAGCCGGTCGGCGTGCCGGCATGCGCACGATCTGCGCACTCTGGGGCTTTATTGATGAAGGCGAAGATCCGCAGCGCTGGCAGGCCGATCACTACCTCAACCGCGCCGACCAGTTGATCGATTTGATCTCGAATTGGCACCGGAACGGTCTCGGCTCGGTGGAGTTGTAACGGTGGCAGAATCTGCTTTGAACACGCTGTCGCTGGCTGCGGCTGCCGGTGTTGCCGGCATTCGGATCAGCGAACTGGCGCCCGGCTATCCGCTGCTGCACTTGCAGCACGGCACGATGCAAGCAACCGTGTCGCTGTATGGCGGGCAGTTACTCGACTGCCAGCAAAATGGCCGCCCGCTGTTGTGGCGCAATCCTGCGCTGCAACCGGTGCCGGGCAAGGCACTGCGCGCCGGAGTTCCGGTTTGCTGGCCGTGGTTCGGCACACTCGATAGCGCGCTGCCGGCCCATGGCTTTGTCCGCACCCGCTTTTGGCAATTGCTGTCGGCGCAAGAGCGCGATGATGCCCTGACGGTCACGCTCGCCATGCAGGATGATGACAGCACCCGCGCGCTGTGGCCGCATCGCTTTGCCCTGCAACTGCA
>CAMLKQ010000364.1 GCA_946480585.1 uncultured Kangiella sp. | reverse complement strand
AAGCGCCGAACGTCGATGTCTGGGGCATTTCCGATCTGGATCTGTTCAAGGAAACCGATGCGATTCTGCGTACCTTGCCGAAGGACAAACCGTTCTTTGCCTACATCCAGACTGCTGGCAATCATCGGCCGTACACCATTCCGAAGAACAGCGATGACTTTGTCATTGCCAACGATGACGAAGCCGAACTGGCGAAATGGGGCTTCCAGAACCGCGCCCAATACAACGCTGTGCGCTTGCTGGACTACAGCATTGGCCGCTTCTTTGAAATGGCCAAGCAAGGCGGCTACCACGACAACACCATTTTTGTGTTGTTCGGCGACCACAACAGCCGCATCACCACCATTCCGCATATGGCCAAATTCCAGGAAGCGCTGTTGCTGGAAAGCCATCATGTACCGGGCATTATTTATGCGCCGAAGTTCCTGCCGCCAAAAGTGATCCCGGAAGCGGTCAGCCTGGTTGACATGGTGCCAACCGTCGCCGGCATGCTCGGCATTCCGTATCGCAATACCACGCTGGGTCGCGATTTGCAGAGCCTGACGCCGGAACAGGAAGGCGCTTGGGTCATGCCGGTGGAGGGGGCCTATCCGCAAATCGGGTTTGTCACCCGCGATTACATGGCGCGGATGAATCACGATGGCTCGCAAGCCTCGCTGCACCAGCTCTACACCGAGGATCCATTGAAGGATCTGAGCAAGGAACAGCCGGAACGGTTTGTCGATCTGGCTGGCAAAGCGCGCGGCTATTACGAAGCGTCGCGTTATTTGTTCTATCAGAACGTGGTGCCGGCCGGCCAGGCCGCGGCAGAAAAAAGCGCAGCAAAATGAGCTGAGACGGCAGCGCGCCGCCGCTGCTGAAATCCGCTTTTACAAACCCGGCGCAAGCCGGGTTTATCATTTTTGGTGACGTGAGAATTGGTCTCGAGCGCGCTTGCGCTACCGCCACGCATCACGCGCCGCTAGACTCACCGATTAGCCAACGGTCGCCGCGCGTTGCCGTTGCGCTTTCTGGCGCCGAAAACGCCAGCGCCGCAGCGCCCGGCGGATCAGCAGATTCAAGCCAAACACGGCCAGCACCGGGTCAAACAGATAATCCCAGTAGTTGTGCGAAGGCAGCAGATCGAACGCGTAGGCGAGTGTCGCCAATGCCAGCGCTGTCACCACAAACCGGTTGCGACCGCGCCACCACAGCACCAGTGCCACGGCAAACACCAAGGTCAACACCAAGGCGGGGAGGAACCCGGTGCGATACGGATCGATCCCGGCAGCGCCCATGCTGAGCGGATAGAAGATCAGCGCAAATACACCGAGGCCCAGCAAAGGCTGACGCACGCCAACCGGCAGCAACGGGCGCTGTCCGCGCAGCCGCCGCCAGCCGAGGGTCAGCAGCAGCAGCGTTGTGGTGATAGCAAACTCGCCGGCAGTCGCTTGCCAATGGCCGGCAAGCGTGACGCCATCCACCGGCAACTGGGTCGCGGCCAGCAGCAGCAGCAGCAGCGCCAAGCCGGCGCGATAAGCCGTTGGCAGGCGCTTGCTTGGCAGCAACAGGAACAGCAGCGCGGCAAAGCCAAGCGCGACATAAAGCGAGACGATCATGGCTGTGCTCCTTGGTTGTTGCTTGCCGCCGGCTTGTTCTCAACCGTTTTGCGTTCAACCCAGGCGCGCGAAAAGCTCACGTGCTTGATCATGCTTTTGTTCCAGGAATACATCAGCTCAAACCGATCCGCTGACGTTTGCAGCAGATAGGGATAGTCGTAGCGAAATTCACAGGCACCGCGCTTGCAGCCACGCGGATCGCTGTCGGACCATTCGGCCAGATACGCCGGCAACAGCTGCTGCTGATCCGGTGCCGCGCTGGCGAGAAAGCGCTCGCTCAGCGCGGTCTGGAAGGCGGGGAATGGCATCGGCCCGGCTTCACCGTTTGGCGCGGCATCGAGTACGTCGAGCAGTTGCCAGTGTTGCAACGCGTTGTCGACCCGGTACAGGCTCATCCGGTAGCGATCTTTTTTCAGATCGTTCAGTGCGACCAGCAATTCGCTGTCGTTGTAACGGACAGCGGCGATGGCGGCGTTCGGGTTCGGCATCGTGGTCAGTGCCGGTGCGCTCCAGCTGCGACCGGCGTCGGTCGTGCGGCTCACCGACACGACGCGGGCGGCGCTGTCATCGCGCAGCAAGGCCAGTGCATCGGTTTCACTCAGTGCCACCACATAGGGCTGCAAGGTGTCGCGGCCGAAATCCATCCGGACCTTGTCGAGCACGCGGCCGTTCTGATCGATGCGGGCGTATTCCGGAAACTTGGCCAGTGCCTCGTGATACACCGGCACGCCGAGGCTGCCGTCGCGGTGGAACAGCGGCTTGCCGCGCACCAGCGTCGACAGGTTGAAGAACGGCGTCATCACCAAGCGTTTTGGCGCCGACCATGACTGACCGCCGTCAGCCGAGGTCATCAGATTCAGGTTGGAGGTGGCCCAGCCGCCGAGCGACACCGACACATAAATCAGCCAGAGGCGGCCGTCCGGCCCTGCGGCCAACACCGGATTGCCCAGCTTGCGGATGCGCATGCCGAGCGCGGCTTCGGTGAGTTCGCGGGTGACCACGACCTCTTCGGCCGACCACTGTTGGCTGGCCGGGTCGAAGCGCGAGCCATAAATGCGGACATCGTCGGCACCTTCACGGGTGCCGCCAAACCAGGCTGCGTACAGGCCACCGTCCGGCAGTGCGGTCATCGACGCGGCGTGGACAAAGCGCTCGGAGGCATGCGAAACAAAACGGCTGGCAAACGCCGGCGCATTCGCATCGCCCGGTGTGGTGAGCACGGCATGGTCGGCAAAGCCGGCAACCGGCAGCGACGGGCTGCGCCAGAGCGCCAGCGCAAAGGCGGTGATGAGCAGCAGCAACAAAGCCAGGGACCG
>CAMLKQ010000363.1 GCA_946480585.1 uncultured Kangiella sp. | reverse complement strand
AGCTGGGCGCGCAGCAACCAGCCGAGCAACAGCAGTTGCAGCAACATGGCCAGCAACAATAACGGTTGCCGCAGCTGCCGACGCAATTCGAGCAGCAACAATCGTTTCATCATGCGGTGCCCCACGGTGCCGGCAGCGCACGCCGATCGCCATCGAATTTCAGTACCGTTCGACCATCGGCTTCGCTGGCGAGCAGCAGTGCCCGTTCAATGTTGCGCGGCAGTCGTTCGAGTTGGTGGCTGACCAGCAGCACAGCGGTTTGCTGATCCTGCTCCAGCCAGTGATTGAGCAACGCTTGTTGTTCGGGATCGAGACCGTTGCCGGGCTCGTCGAGCAGCAGCAGCTCAGGTTGCGGCAAGGTGGCCAGTGCGAGGCCGAGGCGCTGGCGAAAACCGAGCGACAGCGACAGCACCGGCCGATGGGCAAGCGCGGTCAGTTGCCACTGACGCAGCGCAGCGTCGACCGCGCTGACCGGCAGGCCATTGAGCGCGGCGACGTCCGCCAGACTTTCGCCGACGCTGAGTTCGTTGAGTTGGGCGAGCCCATCGCCGGCCAGTGCCAAGCGCGGACTGCGGGTCACCCAGCCGCCTTGCAAAGGCAACAGCCCGGCCAGCGCCAGCAACAGACTGCTTTTACCGCCACCATTGGCGCCGAGCAGCACCACTTTTTCGCCGCGGCGGAGCAGAAAGCTCAACGGGCCGAGCCGCAAGCTGCCACGGCGGCAGTGCAGGTCGGCCACGGTCAGCACGGTGTCAGTGGCGGAAGTTGCCAGTTCGCTCATCAATAGCCATCAAGCCGGACAAACAAGGCCGCCAACTATACCGGAGCGGCCTGCGGGCGGGACGTGCTTACCAGTCGCGGGGGTACCGCACCCTTGCAAAAAGGCAGGCGCACGCCGCCCGGCTTAGATCAGCATGTTCCTTGTGACCGCTCCGGCTGCCACGTATGCTGACGACACCTGCAGCCACGCTGGCTGCCTCTGGAGTTCTGCATGTACGGTTTGCTTGACCTCAGCCTGGGTGGCTACATCCTGGCAACTTTCATCCTGACCCAAATCACCATCGCTGCTGTCACGTTGTATTTGCACCGCTGCCAAGCCCACAAGGCCGTTGAGCTGCATCCGGTCATCAGCCACTTTTTCCGGTTCTGGCTCTGGCTCACCACCGGCCAGAACACCAAGGCTTGGGCCGCCATTCACCGCAAACACCATGCTCGCTGCGAAACCGAAGACGATCCGCACAGCCCGCAGGTGCTGGGTCTGCGCAAAGTCATGCGCGAAGGCGCCGAGCTGTATCAGAAAGAAGCGGCCAACGAAGAGACGCTGCGCAAATACGGTCACGGCACACCGGATGACTGGATCGAGCGCAAGCTCTACACGCCGTACAACTACCTCGGCATTGCGATCATGTTCGGCATCGATCTGCTGTTGTTCGGTCTGCCGGGCATCACCATCTGGGCGATCCAGATGATCTGGATCCCGTTCTGGGCGGCTGGTGTCATCAACGGTGTCGGCCATTACTACGGCTACCGCAATTTCGAATGCCCGGACGCGGCCACCAATATCTCGCCGTGGGGCCTGTTCATCGGTGGTGAAGAGCTGCACAACAATCACCACACCTTCGGCACCAGTGCCAAGTTCTCGGTCAAGTGGTATGAAGTGGATATCGGCTGGGGCTACCTGAAAGTGCTGAGCTGGCTCAAGCTGGCCAAGATCAACCGGGTGGCGCCGAAATTGGTGCGTGAAGACGAGCGCCAGCATGTCGATTTGGCAACGCTGACTGCCATCGTCAACAACCGCTATCAAGTGTTGGCGCAGTACTCGCGCGATGTCGTCAAACCTATCTGGAAAGCCGAGCGCGCCAAAGCCGAAGCGGCCATGGCCGATCTGCTCAAACGTGCCCGCCGTGGCCTGTTCCGCGACGAGCGCCTGCTCAAAGGCGTCGACAAGGAACGGCTGCAGAAAGCGCTGGCCGAAAACGAAATGCTGCGCAAAGTGCAGCACTTCCGCGAACAACTGCAGCAGCTGTGGCAGAACGCTTCGCTGTCGCGGGAAGAACTGGTTGCGGCGCTGCGCAAATGGTGCGAAGAAGCCGAAGCGACCGGTATCCGTGTGCTGCAGGATTTCGCCCGCTCGCTGCGCGCGGTAGTGCCGCAATCGTTACCGCAATCGCTGCCAGCCACGGCGTGATTCGGCGCCTGCGTGAGTAAAACAAAAACGGCCGCTTGCGGCCGTTTTTATTGGGCCTAGTTTTGGCCGTGGGCTGGTTTTGGCCATTGACTGGTTTCGACAACGAGCCGGTTCCGGCAATGCGCTGGTTTCAACGCGATACTTGGCAGCGAGCGCGCCGATGCGAACCCCGTTGCGAAAGCTGGCCTGGTCCTGAATTGCGGGCAAAACAAAAAGCCCGCCGAGGCGGGCTTTTCTGCTGGAGGCAGTACAAGTCGGGCTGCGTTCGCAGCCAACGATTACTTGATCTTGGCTTCCTTGAACGGCACGTGCTTGCGCACAACCGGATCGTACTTGTTCATTTCAAGCTTTTCCGGGGTGGTGCGCTTGTTCTTGTCGGTGGTGTAGTAGTAGCCGGTGCCAGCGGTCGATACCAGTTTGATCTTGTCACGCATGGTTCAGCTCCTTATACCTTGATGCCTTGGGCACGGACATCGGCCAGCACGGCGTCGATGCCGTTCTTGTCGATGATGCGCATGCCCTTGGACGAGACGCGCAGGCGCACGAAGCGCTTTTCGCTCTCGACCCAGAAACGGTGCCAGTGCAGATTGGGCAGGAAACGGCGACGGGTGTGCCGATTCGAGTGAGAAATGTTGTTGCCGGTGATCGTTGCCTTACCGGTAACCATGCAAACGCGGGACATTGCAAAGCCTCCAAAAACTACAAAAATCGGTCCAGGGCCGGGGCGGCAGACATGCAGGCGCCGACACAAGGGCGCGGGATCTTACTTGACCCTC
>CAMLKQ010000362.1 GCA_946480585.1 uncultured Kangiella sp. | reverse complement strand
ATCGGTGGCAGCACCCAGGAAGCCCAAGCCGCGATCGGCATGGAAGTGATCGAGAAGCTGGTCAAGTACAGCAACAACGGTTCAACGCTGTCAGCGGTCAATTTCCCGGAAGTGTCGTTGCCGACGCACATTGGCAAGCACCGGTTGCTGCACATCCACCGCAACGAGCCGGGCATTCTGCGTCAGGTCAACAATATCTTCGCCGACGGCAACATCAACATTTCGGCGCAGTATCTGCAAACCAATGCCGAGATCGGTTATGTCGTCACCGACATTGATCAGGAATCGAGCGATGTTGCGTTTGAAAAACTGAAAGCCATTCCGGGCACAATCCGCGCCCGCTTGCTGTACTGACCTTGCCGTCACAAGCAATAAAAAAGGCGGGATAACCCGCCTTTTTTATTGCTTTGGCTTACGCAGCGACGGCGCCGCGCGCTTAGTCCCAGTCGTCCATCCATTCCTCGCCGCTGGCATCGACCGGACGGAACGCCAGTTTGAACAGCTCCACCCGGCCTTTGGTTTGGGCGTCGACCATCCATTCACCGACCAGATTCTGTTCGGCGTCATAACTCAGCCGAATGTGCACCGCGTGAGTCTGGCCGCCGCTGCCATCATATTGTTTGATCAGGCTGACCACGCCGCCAGCACTGAGGCCTTTGAAGGTGGCGCTGAGCCCAACCGACGGTTCGCCGCCGAAGGTTTGCACTTCCAGCGAGCGGCCTTTGATCTCGTCACCGGTGGTTTCGAACACCACCGAAAACCAGACCGCGTTCGGACCGATCTGATCGCCGTAATCGTAAGCACCGCTCCACAGGCCATTGAGATAGTCATCGGCCCGCGCCTGCGGCAGCAGCAACGCTTGGGCAACCAGCAACAGACACGCCATCACGCCTTGTTTCATTACCGACCTCTGCGGCCGCAACGGTTGCGGCGCTTCAAAATTGGGTAAGCTCAGCCTAGCAGAGTTGCCAAGGAAAGCCTTCATGCCCACCGCATTCGTGACCGGTGCCACCGGTTTTGTCGGCAGCAATCTGTGCCAGCAGCTGACGGCACAGGGTTGGCAGGTGCTGGCGCTGTGTCGCGACCCGGCGAAACCGGCGTTCATCGATCGCATGCCGGTGCGCAAGCTGCAAGGCGATCTCGATGATGTCGCGGTGCTGACGCGGCTGATCCCGGAAGCTGTCGACGCGGTGTTTCATGTCGCCGGCGATACCAGCATCTGGCCGCGCGAGCGGGCGCGCCAGTATCAGACCAATGTGATCGGCACCCGCAACATGGTGGCCGCTGCGCTGGCCGTTGGCGCGCGGCGATTTGTCCACACCAGTTCGATCGCGGCATTTGGTGTGCGCGATGACATCGTCAACGAGCAATCCTCGCTGCAAGGACTGAATGCACCGGTGCATTACTACCGGACCAAGGCCCTCGCCGAGCAGGAAGTCCAGGCTGGCATGGACCGCGGTCTGGCGGCCGTGTTCATCAATCCTTGCCATGTTTTGGGGCCGTTCGATACCAGTAACTGGGCGCGCATGTTCCGGCTGATTGCCCAGCGCAAACTGCCCGGGATCCCGCCCGGCAGTGGCATGTTTGTCGATGTTCGCGAGGTCGCCAAGGCCCATATCGCCGCGGCGCTACGCGGCGGTGTTGGCCGCCATTACCTGCTCGGCGGCGAGGAAATCCGGTTTCTCGAGCTGTTGCAGGAGGCTGGTCGGCAACTCGGCCAGCCGGTGCCGAAACGGGCCTTGCCCGCCGCGCTGGTGCAGGCGGTCGGCGCGGCCAAGGAGCTGGCCGCGTGGCTGACCGGGCGGGCGCCGGATCTGACCCGGGAAGGCGCCCGGATCGTCTGCTCGCGAGTGCGCTGCGACAGCCAGCCGGCCATCACCGAGCTGGGTTACCAGCCGGTGCCGCTGGCGCCCTTGCTGGCCGATACGCTGGCTTGGCTGCACGCCGAAGGCTTGCTCGACCAGCGCTGAGACCGCCGTCTGCTGGCCCGGGTTGGTGCCGAGTTCGGTTGCGAGCGAGCGTTGGGGCGCTCGGGCCTTGTGTTCGCTCAGGCTTTGATGACCGTCAAAAAGATGTAATCAGCAATCATTCTTGTTTGCCTTCCTCTTGGCGTAAAATAGCCGCCGATCCCGTCTGCCGATGTGGCGGCAACGGTCCGCGCCGACAGGGCGCCTTGACTCAGGAGCAGTGCGGAATGAAACGTTGGGTGCTGGCGGCCGCGATGATGGCCAGCCTGTCGGCCACGGCGGCTGACGAAGTGGTGGTGTATTCGGCCCGGATCGAGGATTTGATCAAGCCGGTGTTCGAGGCCTACACGAAAGAAACCGGCGTGCCGGTGCGTTTCATCACCGACAAGGAAGGCCCGCTGCTGAGCCGGATCAAGAGCGAAGGCGCCAGCACCGATGCCGACATCCTGCTGACGGTCGATGCTGGCAACCTCTGGCAAGCGGCCAACGAAGGCATTCTGCAGCCGATCGATTCGAAAACGCTGGCAGCGAATGTGCCGGCGCACCTGCGCGATCCGGCGAACCAGTGGTTTGGTTTGTCGGTGCGGGCCCGTACCGTGTTCTTCAACCCGAACAAAGTCAAAGCGGCTGAGCTGTCGAGCTACGAAGATCTGGCCGACGCCAAGTGGCGCGGCAAGCTCTGCCTGCGCTCGTCGAAGAAGGTCTACAACCAATCGCTGGTGGCGATGCTGATTGCGCAATACGGCGAGCCGAAGACCGAGCAGATCGTCAAAGGCTGGGTCGCCAATCTGGCTACCGAACCGTTCCCGGATGACACCAAATTGCTGGAAGCGATTGATGCGGGCCAGTGCGCGGTCGGCATCGCCAACACCTATTACTACGGCCGCTTGGCCGAGAAAAAGCCGGGCCTCAATGTCCAGCTGTTCTGGCCGAACCAGAAAACCGATGGCGTGCACGTCAACATCGCTGGCGCCGGCGTCACCAAGCATGCCAAGCACAA
>CAMLKQ010000361.1 GCA_946480585.1 uncultured Kangiella sp. | reverse complement strand
CGCCCTTGCCGCGGCCCAGCTCGCCGGCGTCAAACAACTGGGCGTCCTGACCGAACCCAAGTAACGCGGACGTCCGCGCTCGACCTCCGCCAAGGCCGGACTCACAGAAATGTCGTCGTCCGGCCTTTCATTTTTGTTGATCTTTTATTGCGAATCATTATCATTTGCACGCTCATTTGATTTGGCGCAAAAGGCGCCTTTTGGGGAACCGCTATGAACTTCAGGAAGACACCGCTCGCCGCTGCCATCGCCCTGTGCAGCACCCTGCCCGCCTTCGCGGCAGAACCGGCCAAAAAGGCCGAAGACACCCAACAACAAGAAATTCAGCAGAAAGAAGTCCAGCTAAAAGAAGTGAAGGTCACCGCAGAGCGCGAGCAGCCGGCCTACAAAGCCGAACAAGCCAGCTCGCCGAAACTCAATCAGCCACTGGTCGACACCGCCAAGACCGTCCATGTCGTCACCGAAGCCGTGATGCGTGAACAAGGCGTTACCAGCCTGCGCGACGCGCTGCGCAACGTTTCCGGCATCAGCATGGCGGCCGGCGAAGGTGGCGTACCACCGGGCGACAACCTGACCCTGCGCGGCTTCTCGGCACGCACAGACCTGTTCATTGACGGCGCCCGCGACGTCGCTGGCTACACTCGCGACCCGTTCAATCTGGAAGCCGTTGAAGTCATTGAAGGCCCGGGCTCGGCCTTCTCTGGCCGCGGTTCGACTGGTGGCTCGATCAACCAAGTCAGCAAAGCGCCGAAACTGGACGATTTCATCAATGCCGAACTGTCGGTCGGCACCGACGCCATGCACCGCGAAACGCTCGACGTCAACAAGCCGCTGGAAGCGCTCGGCGACGGCGCCGCACTGCGCGTCAATCTGATGAATCACGAAGCCGACGCCCCGGGCCGTGACGAAGTGTTCACCGAGCGCTGGGGTATTGCTCCGAGCCTCGCATTGGGCCTGAATAGCGACACCCGTTTCGTGCTGAGCCATTTGCACCAACAGCAAGACGGCCTGCCGGACTACGGTGTGCCGTACCTGAATGGCGCGCCGCTTGATGTCGATACCTCAAACTTCTACGGCATGACCGACCGCGATTACGAAGACATCAAAGCCGATGTCACCACCGCGAAAATTGAGCACGATTTCAGTGACAGCCTGAGCCTGCGCAACCAACTGCGCTACGGCAATGTGAAGCGCGATTCCATCGTGACGCCGCCGCGCATGGTAAACCCGACCACGATCAGTCGCGGCGGCCGGGCACGCGATACCGAAGACGAAATTCTGGTCAACCAGACCGACCTGAGCCTCAAGTTTGGCAGCGACAGCATCAAACACACCGTGCTGGTGGGACTGGAACTCGCCCGCGAGAAATTCCGCAACGACACCTTGAGCGTACCGAACGGCCCGCAGGTCACCGACATCAACAATCCGAATCCGGACGAGGCCTACACCGGCACCATCGTCCCGACCGGCTTTGCTGAAGCCGAAGGCAACACCGCAGCGTTTTATCTGTTCGATACCATCGAATTTGGTAAGCATTGGCAAGCGAACGCCGGCGTTCGCTATGACCAGTTCGAAACCGACTACTACAGCGAAGCGCTGAACGTAACGACTGGCGTGACCACCATCACCGATCTGAGCAACAGCGACGATACCGTCAACTGGAATGCCGGCCTTACCTACAAGCCGGGCGAAATCAGCAGCATCTATATCTCGTATGGCAGCTCGGTTAACCCGTCGGCGGAAGGCCTGACCTTGAGCACCGGCACTGCAGATCTGGACCCCGAGGAAAGCAATAGCTACGAGCTTGGCACCAAATGGGATCTGTTGAACGAAAACCTGCTGGTCACGGCGGCGGTGTTCCGCACGGAAAAAACCAATGCCCGTACTGTCGACCCGAGCGACAGCACGATCACGGTACTGAAGGGTGAGCAAGTGGTGGATGGCTTCAGTGTAAGCGCCACCGGCATCATCAATGAGCAATGGCAGATCATTGGCAGTTACACCAAGCTGGACAGCGAGAATGTCAAGTCCGGTGAAGACACACAGGAAGGCAACAAACTGCCGAACGTTGCCGATGAAAGCTGGACCGTTTGGACGACGTGGCAACCGGTCGATGCCTTGCAGTTTGGTCTTGGCGCACAACACATCGGCGACCGCTATAACAACATCGCCAACGCCAACAAAGTGCCGGGCTATACCGTGTATGACGCGATGGCAAGCTACAAAGTCAATGACAGCTTCTCATTGCGGCTGAACATCCAGAACCTGACCGACAAGGAGCATTACGCAACCGTCGGTGGTGGCCACACCGTACCGGGCGCGGCACGCTTCACCATGCTGACCGGCAGTTTCAGTTTCTAATTTGCTAGCGCGGCAACAACCAAAGGCGGGCTATCCCGCCTTTGGCTTTTCAACCGACAAGGCGACCGGCTCATGATATGGGACAAGATTCCGGCTGGTCAGACTTTGCTAAGCTCAGCAACAAAACATCGAGTCGTTTCGGAGTCCGTTCATGTTGTTGCAAATCCCTGATGTACTGACCGTCGAACAAGTCAATCAGTGCCGGCAGTTGCTGGATCAGGCGGACTGGGTCGACGGCAAAATCACCGCCGGCTATCAATCCGCCAAAGCCAAAGACAACCTGCAATTACCGGAAGACCATCCGGTCGCTAAACAGATTGGCGAGCTGATTCTGAAAGCGCTGGCGCGCAATGCGCTGTTCATGTCGGCGGCCTTGCCGCTGAAAGTGTTTCCGCCGCTGTTCAACTGCTACCGTGGCGGTCAGTCGTTTGGTTCGCACGTCGACAATGCTATCCGCGATCACCGCGCCACCGGCCAGCGCGTCCGCACCGATCTGTCCTGCACGCTGTTCTTCAGCAACCCCGATGAATACGACGGTGGCGAACTGCTGATCGAAGACACCTACGGCGCCCACAAAGTGAAACTGCCGGCCGGCCACATGGTGCTCTACCCATCCACCAGCCT
>CAMLKQ010000360.1 GCA_946480585.1 uncultured Kangiella sp. | reverse complement strand
GCTTGGTGGAGACGGCGGGAATTGAACCCGCGTCCGACAATTCGCCTACTTCGGTACTACATGCTTAGTGCTGTTATTTAGTTTAGCAAGTCAGTCGCCAACGCACAGGCTACTGACACACGAGCCCAGTAGGTTTTCGAGCGACGGCGTCGGGCGCACCGCCAACCTTATCCTCTGTGAATGACTGCGCTTCGCTACCAGAGGCATCTCGCGATTTGCAGTCTGGCCTTAGGCGGCCAGAGCGTAGTTGTCGTCGTTGGCAACTATAAAGTGCAACAGAGTGGGTACGAGGTCCTGTTGCCGCCTCGGCATGCACCTAGGTCCTTGATATCGCCGTCGAAGCCATATCGTCCCCAAGTCATCCATTAGATGGGGCAGGTTTGTCGTAGTTCAAGCCTGCCTCATGTGGACCGGTGGATTATTCCATGGTAACGGATGAAACGCCATGGTGACGGCGCGCTAAACCGGCCCGGTCGGGCGGCCATGGCACGGTTCAGCCAGAATTCAGACGTGCGCCGGCAGCATGGCAGGTATTGATGGGGTGATTCTTCCACGGCAAGGAGTCGGTATGAAACGGGTGGCGATGTTGGCGGCGCTGGTTGGCGCGGCAAGTCTGTTGGCGGGTTGCGGGGCGATGCACACGGCCATCGCGAAAAAGGACCTGGATGTCCAGACCAAGATGAGCGCGTCGATTTTTCTCGACCCGGTCGAGCCGGAACAGCGCACGGTCTATGTCGACATTCGCAATACCTCGGACAAGCCGGAGTTTGATTTACGTCCAGAGGTGATCGCCATGTTGAATGCTCGTGGCTATCAGGTGATCGACAGCCCGAAGCGGGCCAATTACTGGCTGCAGGCCAACGTCCTTCAGGTCGGCAAGACCAACGCCCGCGATGCGGATTACGCGCTCGCGGCCGGCCCCGGTGTCGCGGGTGGTGCGGTCACCGGTTATGCGCTGCACCGCGCCAGTGGTGGCAGCAGTGGTGCTAATGCTGCCGGTGCGATTGTGGTCGGCGCGGTTGCCGGCACCGTGGTCGATGCGATGGTGAAGGATGTCTATTACAGCGTCATCACCGATATTCAGGTCATGGAGCGCTTGCCGGGCGGCGTGGTCAGCGAAGACAGCGAGCACAAGCTGCGCCAGGGCACCAGTGGCGATACCGTTTCGACCTATCAGCGTGAAACCGATCAGCGCAAATACCAGACTCGGGTCATGAGCTACGCCAACCAGGTCAATCTGGAATGGGAAGAAGCGGCGCCGAGTTTGCGCGCCGGCCTTGCCCGCGCCATTGCCGGCATGTTTTGAGTCGTTTGAAACAGGGCAAGGACGATCATGACTTCAGCTTTACGCATGCTGGCGCTGATTGCTGTGGCGCTGCTCAGTGGCTGCACGGCAATGCACACGGCGGTGAACAAGCGCGAGCTGGATGTGCAAACCCGGATGAGCGCCAGCATCATGATGACGCCGGTCGAGCCGGAACAGCGCACCGTGTTCGTGCAGGTGCGTAACAGCTCGAGCGAGCCGTCATTTGATCTGCAGCAGGACATCAGTGCTGCCATCGAAAAGCGCGGCTACCGGATTGTTTCAGACCCGCAGCAGGCGCATTTCTGGTTGCAGGCGAATGTGTTGTCGGTTGCCAAAGAGCACCCAGGCGAATTGCTGGCCGAGTTCGACCACAGCTTGTCCATCGACGAAGCTGAGCCGATGACGGCGGAACCGGTCGTGGTCAATGGCTACGACCACGGTCATGTCCACGGTGGTGTTCATGTGGTGTACGGCGGCAATATCGATCGCAAGGATGTCGAGAAAGTGCTGGCCGCCGCGCTCATCATCGGCGTGACCGAATGGACCGCCAATGCGCTGGTGAAGGACGTCTATTACACCGTGCTGACCGACATCCAGATCAGCGAGCGTATCGAAGACGGCGATGCCCTGGTGCGGGAAGAGGCTGAACATCATTTGCAACAAGGCGAGTCAGGCGAGACCGTCAGCTTCTGGTCGCGCGATGTGCCACAGCGGCGCTACCAGACCCGAATTCTCAGTGTTGCCAATCAGGTCAATCTCGATTGGGCCGATGCGGCACCGATTGTGCGAGAGAAATTGGCGCGGGTGTTGGCCGGCATGTTCTGATTGATGTTGGTTGGCGCGAACACAAGCGGCTTTTCGCAACGAGTACTTCCAGCGAAACGGGGGCGATAGCCCCCGTTTTGCTGTTTGTCATTGTCTTTGGGTGAGTCGTTGTCTGAATCGGCGGGCGAGCGCCACGGCAAGCAGCATGATGCCGACGAGACTGCTCGTGCCACCACCGCCGCTGTCGGATTCGGCCGCTTGAATGGTGAGCGTCAGCGGTGCAACCGCGATATTGCCATCGGCATCGCGCGCGACAATTTGCGCCGACACATTGCCAGCTGTGGGCGGCGTGCCACTGAGCCGGCGATTGGCGGCATCAAATTGCAGCCACGATGGCAGCGGTGACGGATCGGAGCGCAGTTCATAAGTGAGTGTGCCACCTTCCGGATCCGTGAAGGCATCCGCCGCAAACTGATACTCGAACGGCTGGCCCGCGCGTAAGTTCGGCACCGTGATGCCTCCGTTGTACACCGGCGGCTCGCCACTGCGAATCAAATACAGTTGCTGATCGGCGCCGCCACTGTCACCGCTGACTGCAGATTCGTCTTCGTAGTGCAGCCAAGCGCCGTCCTGCCAGCGCATTACGGTGGCGGGATTGGCGTCGAGCCCATTGCCAGCAAAATCACTGACAGCCACCTGCAAGCGGACGTTGACCAGTTGGCTGGCATCCCAACCGGCGGGCCAGTTGAAGCTGGTTTCAAAGCGATCACTGTCGTAACGACGGCAAGCCGCACCCTGACACCAGCCCGCTGTGTTGCTATCCAGCTCCGCAATCAATGTGCTGCCATCACTTTGCTGGGCGAGCAACCGCAAACGCGGCGCCAGGGTCACCGACTGGCCGCGGTAATTGACGACATCGCC
>CAMLKQ010000359.1 GCA_946480585.1 uncultured Kangiella sp. | reverse complement strand
GGCGACGGGGTCAAGCTGGCGCCGCAAGTTGTGCTGTATCACGCTGTTCAAATCGGTGCTCGTAGCCAAATTCACTCTGGTACGGTGATTGGCGCGGACGGTTTTGGCTATGCGCAAGAGGCCAAACGTTGGGTCAAGATTCCGCAGACTGGTACCGTGGTGATTGGCGACGATGTCGAGATTGGCGCAAATTGCACCATCGATCGTGGTGCATTGGGGGACACGGTCATCGAAGAGGGCGTCAAGCTCGATAACCTGATCCATGTTGCGCACAATGTGCACATTGGCGCCCATTCGGCCGTTGCGGGCTGTTCCGGCATTGCCGGTAGTACCAGGATCGGCAAACACGTGACCTTGGCTGGTCGGGTCAGCGTGCTTGGCCATCTGACGATTTGCGATAATGCCCATGTGACCGCCTGTAGCTTGGTCAATCGCTCGATCACCGAGCCCGGCGCTTACTCCTCTGGTACTACACTTCAGGACAACCGCAGCTGGCGCAAGAGCGCCACGCGCTTCAACCAACTGGATGATATGGCTCGCCGCTTGCGGCGGCTGGAACGGCAGTTGGGCACAGGACAAGACGAGAACGACAATGACTGAGACCACGCAAACCCTCAACACCATGGACATTCATGGTGTGCTGGCCCATTTGCCACACCGCTATCCATTTTTGCTGGTTGACAAGGTGCTGGATTATCAACCGAACCAGTATCTGGTCGGGGTCAAGAACGTCACGTTCAACGAGCCGTGCTTCACCGGTCACTTTCCGCATCGTCCGGTGTTCCCGGGGGTGTTGATTCTGGAAGCGATGGCGCAGTGCACCGGCATACTGGCGTTCAAGAGCACCAACGAACTGCCGGACGATCACTCGGCGTACTATTTTGTCGGTATCGACGAAGCTCGCTTTCGCAACCCGGTCGAGCCGGGTGACCAGATCGTCATGCGCGTCGATGTGCAGACCCAGAAACGCGGGATATGGAAATTCGCCGCGCAAGCGACGGTTGATGGCAAGGTCGTTTGTGAAGCCGTGCTGATGTGCACGAAAAAAGAGTTTTGATCCTGATTTTGGCGAATGCGAGCTGCTGCGTCGCAGCAGCCGCATGAAGGAAGACTGATGGCGATTCATCCGACTGCAATCGTGCACCCGTCGGCCAAGTTGGCGGCGGGTGTCGATGTCGGCCCGTACAGCATCATTGGTGAACACGTCGAGATCGACAGTGGCACCGTGATTGGACCGCATGTTGTCATCAACGGTCACACGAACATCGGCAAGCAGAACCAGTTTTACCAGTTCTGCTCAATCGGCGAGGCGAATCAGGACAAGAAATACAAAGGCGAGCCGACCCGTACGGTCATCGGCGACCATAACGTGTTCCGCGAGTGCTGCACGGTACATCGTGGCACGACCCAGGATCAGCATGAAACCCGGATTGGCAGCCATAACCTGTTCATGGCCTACGTCCATGTCGCGCACGATTGCGTCGTTGCCGACCACTGCATTCTGGCCAACAACGCAACGCTCGCCGGTCATGTCCATATCGGTGAGTGGGCCATTCTGGGCGGCTTCACCGCGGTGCATCAGTTCTGCCATATCGGAGCCCATGCATTTATCGGCATGAAGTCCGGTTTGCAGAAGGATGTGCCGCCATATGTGATGGCCGAGGGTTTTCATGCGGAACCGCGTGGCATCAACAGCGAAGGTCTGAAACGGCGCGGCTTCACCCCGGAGCAGATTCTGCTCATCAAGCGCGCTTACAAACTGATTTACCGTCAGGGCCTGACCGTTGAGCAAGCGGTGCCGCAGTTGCGCGAAATGGAAGCCGAATTCGCCGGCCTCCGCATCCTGACCGACTTTATTGCCAACTCAAATCGCGGCATCATTCGCTGACGGTTTGCCGATTGCGGTGCCAGCGCTGGTTGGCACCGCTGTCATTTCCACCATAGAGCTGCCATGACTGCACAGACTTCTGCGTCCGCGCCTTCGCGTGCCCTGCGGGTGGCCATCGTCGCCGGCGAGGCGTCCGGCGACATTCTGGGCGAAGCCTTGCTGCGTGCCTTGCGCGCCCGCGTGCCCTCGTTGCAAGCAGAAGGCATCGCCGGTCCGCGCATGCAACGGCAAGGCTGCCACAGCCACTATGCGATGGAGCGGTTGTCGGTCATGGGCATTGTGGCGATTCTGAAGCGATTGCCGGAGTTGCTCGGCGTGCGCAAACGGCTGTGTCGCCAGTGGCTGCATGACAAGCCGGATGTTTTCATCGGCATCGATGCGCCGGAATTCAATCTCGGCCTTGAAGAAAAGCTGCGCGCTGGCGGTGTGCCGACAGTACATTTCGTGAGCCCGTCAGTCTGGGCCTGGCGCAAAAAGCGCATCTTCAAGATTCAGCGCGCGGTCGATTTGATGCTGACGCTGTTTCCGTTCGAACAACCGATTTATCAGCAACACGGCATTGCGGTTGCGCATGTAGGACATCCGCTGGCTGATCAGATCGCCCTAGACAATCCGGCGGCGCCGGCACGTGCAACGCTGGGCATTCCGCTTGATGCCCGGGTCTTGGCGCTGCTGCCCGGCAGCCGTGGCAGTGAACTCAAGTTTCTGGCGCTGCCATTCATTCAGGCCGCGCAGCAACTGCAACAGCAGGATCCGTCGCTGCACATCGTCGTGCCGTGCGCGTCGGCGGCGCGGCGAGCGCAGTTTGAGCAGGCGTTGGCTGGGGCCGGCGGCCTGCGCCAGTTGCATGTGCTGGATGGCCAGTCACAGCAGGCCATGTGCGCGGCCGATACCATCCTGCTGGCGTCCGGCACCGCCACGCTGGAAGCCATGCTGATCAAGCGACCGATGGTGGTCGCGTATCGCGTATCGGCATTCAGTTATGCGATTTTCAAACGCTTGTTGACCATCGGCCGTTTTGCTTTGCCGAATCTGTTGGCTGGCAAGGATGTGGTGCCGGAGCTGATCCAGGACGATTGCACGGCGGACAAGCTGGCAGCGGCCGTTCGCCG
>CAMLKQ010000358.1 GCA_946480585.1 uncultured Kangiella sp. | reverse complement strand
GGCGATGCGTTCATCGACTACGCCCAGCGCTGGTTCACCGCCAAGAACAATTCCGCCGAGCGCTACTACGCGCTGCGCGATAAATTCAACAAGCTCGGGCCCTGTTTTGAAAAGGGCGGCAAAGAAAAAGATCGGCGCGAGAAAGCCGCGTTGTTTCTATATCTGAACCGGCACGGCTACAACGGCCTGTGCCGTTACAACAGCGACGGCGGTTTCAATGTGCCGTTCGGCAAATTCAAGGCGCCGTATTTCCCGGCCGCCGAGATGCGCGCGTTCCATGAAAAAAGCCAGCGCGCCGAATTTGTCTGTGCCGATTTTCGCAGCGTGATGAAAGCGGCCAAGAAAAACGATGTGGTCTACTGTGATCCGCCTTACGTGCCGCTGACCGCCACTGCCAGCTTCACCGCTTACGCCCGCAGCGCCTTCGGCCCGACCGAACAATTTGATCTGGCCGCCGCCGCCGATGCACTGCGTCGCAAAAGCGTGCCGGTGCTGATCTCCAACCACGATACCCCGATCACCCGCGAGCTCTACCAATCCGCCGAGCTCACTGCCTTCCCGGTCCGCCGCTTTATCAGCTGCCAAGGCACTCGCCGCAGCAACGCCAGCGAGTTGTTGGCTCGGTACTGACACCGAATTGTCATCTCTCTGCGCTATAGCCATGGTCAGGTTTGCCAAGGAGCCTGACCATGACCGTTCTCAACCGTCGTTTCAATCCCAGTAACCTGCAGCATGTCACCATCGTCAATGCGGCGATCGCGACGGCGGATCAGAAGAATCGCGGCCGGATCAGCTCGGCACGTGCTGCATTGAATGAGCACGGCATCGAGTTGATGCGGCCGGAGGACGATATCCGGTTGGAGCGTCTGGTGATTGATTTGAGTGAATGGCGGTAACGCTGATTAGTGAAGGGCATCTCGTACATCACCCCCTCCCGGCCTCCCCCTTTGCTGGGGGAGGAGGTTTAGGCTCGCACGCCAGTGACGGAGCGGGCTGTTGTCGGAGAGCGAATTACTCGATAAAGCCTGAATGTTCGCTCAGACCTTTACCTTCACATAACTACCCGGTGCCGGTTCGATCGCATCTTTGATGGCGCGCGCCGGTTCGCTTTGCTTGTCATCCTGGCTGACCCAGTTGTGCCAGTCGCGCCACCAGGAACCAGGGTTTTGTTTTGCTTCGGCTTGCCAGAGCAGCGGATCTTGCGGCAGCTCATCATTGGTTTGGTAACCGTATTTCTCGCTGCCATCCTGATTGATGACGCCGGCGATATGGCCGGAGCCTCCGAGCACGAACCGGACCGGACCGCCGTGCAGCAGCGCGCCTTTGTAGGTCGCGGTCCACAGGGCAATATGATCCTGTTCGGTTGACAGGAAATAGGCCGGTGTCTTGATCTTGCGGATATCGATCGGCGTGTCGAGCAGGGTGATGCCGTTCGGATCCTTGAAACGGTTGTGCAGGTACATGTTGCGCAGGTAGAAGCTGTGCATCTTGCTCGGCAGGTTGGTGGCGTCGCAGTTCCAATACAGCAGGTCAAACGCCATTGGCGTTTTGCCGAGCAGGTAGTTGTTGACCCAGTAACTCCAGATCAAATCGTTTTCGCGCAAGCTATTGAACGCGGTTGCCATGTTGCGGCCGTTGAACACGCCTTCTTTTGCCATCTGGGCGTCGAGCAGTTCGAGCTGCTGTTCGTCGATGTAGGCGCCGATCTCACCGGGTTCGGAAAAATCGATCAGCGTGGCCATGTAGGTTGCACGGGCAATCGGATTTTTCTTCTTCGGTTGTGCGGAAAAATACGCCAAGGTGCTGGCGAGCAGGGTACCGCCGAGGCAGTAGCCCATCGCGTTCAGTTCTTTCTCACCGGTGAGTTTCTGCACGGCTTCAATCGCGGCCAGCGTGCCTTCGCGCAGGTAGTCGTCGAAGCCTTTGTCTTTATGGGCAGCGCCCGGATTGACCCAGGAGATGACGAACACGGTGTGACCTTGCGCGACGGCCCAGCGCACCAGCGAGTTCTGCGGCCGCAGATCGAGAATGTAGAACTTGTTGATCCACGGCGGAATGATCAATAGCGGCCGCTTGTAGACGGTGTCGGTGGTCGGGGTGAATTGCAGCAACTGGATCAGATCGTTCTGGAACACCACGGCGCCCGGGGTCGCCGCGACATTGACGCCCGGCGTGAATGCATCGAGATCGGTCATCTTGATGTTCAGGCGGCCGCCACCACGGACCGTGTCTTCGAGATAGTTGGCGACGCCACGCAGCAAGCTGAGGCCGTTGGTGCGCTGTGCTTCGGCCCAGACATCCGGATTGGTCAGCGGGAAATTGCTCGGTGAAAAGGCATTGATCGCTTGCCGGGTGAAGAAGCGCAGCGCTTCGGTTTGTTCGCGCTCGCTGACATTCTGCGGTTGCAGCGCCTTGAACACTTGCTCTGCGTACATCAAATAGGTTTCGCGCAGCAGGGTGTAATAGCCCTGATTCCAGTTTTCGCTCTTGAAGCGCTTGTCGCTGCTCGTCGTGGTGGCCGCTTGGGTCATTCGTGTTGCCAGCTGATTCTGCAAGCCGGAGGGATCGGTGAAGGCCTGCAGACTCGGGTGCTGCGGCCCGCGCGCTTGCCAGAGTGCCCAGCTTTCCTGAAAGCAGCGCGCCCAGATCGCGGCGAGCCGGGCCATGTCCTGACTGAAATCGGCACCGCCCTGGGCATAGATCGCAATCAGTTGCTGCCAGGCCTTGCTGATCCGGCTCATCAGCTCGGCTTGCTCCTGCATCGGGTCCGGGCTGGCAACGGCGTGGTCCGGTTTCGGGCTGCTCATTCCATTCTCCTTGCCGACCGGTTGGCCCGGTCTATCTGGTGCGTTTGTGCTTTTCACCCGGCGACGGAAACGGCGCGGGCGTCTTCAGACTGTCATGCTGGCAGATTATTGTTGCAATGCAACAAAATCGAGTCTATGCTGCGATGCAGCAAACTGCCGAAAGGAGGCAATGCCATGTGGAACAATCTGTTTAACTCGA
>CAMLKQ010000357.1 GCA_946480585.1 uncultured Kangiella sp. | reverse complement strand
AACAGCGGCTTGCCGCCCATCGCGTAAATATCGGACAGCGCATTGGTCGCGGCGATGCGGCCGAAGTCATACGGGTCATCGACAATCGGCGTGAAAAAATCGGTGGTCGCGACAATCGCTTGATTCTCGTTCAGCTGATAAACAGCAGCATCGTCACTGTTCTCGACGCCAACCAAGAGCTGCGGCACCACCTGCTTGACGATCGAATCGCCGAGAATTTCCTGCAGCAGCGCTGGCGCAATCTTGCAGCCGCAACCGCCACCGTGGGCATACTGGGTCAGCCGAATCGGCTCATCGGCAATCGTGTTCATCGCGGTAATACCTCCAGTTCTTGCAACAGACGCTTGATCGCTGCCTGTTCGGTCAATGGCGACACCAGTTGTCGGCGCGGCTGCAAGGCCGCCCGCAACTCATGCAGAAAATTCGCTTGCGTGACACAGCGCTGCAACAGCGCGGCGAGCGCGGCCTGATCGCCCACCGGGAACAAGCCGGGATAATCGACGCCCAACAAACCTTCGTGGGCCGGAATGCGTGAGGCCAGCACTGGCGTGCCGGCCGACAACGCTTCGCAGACCACCGCCGGGCAGCCCTCGATACGTGAGGCATTGATCAGCAGATCGGCACTGGCGAGTCGGCGCCGCGCCCGCGCTGGCGACCAGCCGCCGTAATAGCGGTAGCGCGGCTCGCGCTGCATCCAGTCTAGCGCCTGCTGACGAAAACCCGCTGTCAGTTCATCACCAATGTGACTGAGCCGGATTGGTGCTGCCGGCAGCTGCATGAGCGCCTGCACGGCCCGGAACGGGTCTTTCTCATCGCGCAGATGGCCAGACACCAGCACGTCAAGTTTGTTACGGCGTGGCCGGGCAATCGGCGCCACCGCGGCGGCCTGCACAATAACCCGCACTTTTTGCCGGACCGCTTCCGGCAGCCGCTGCGCCATATCGGGCTGCAGCGCGACAATCGCATCGGCCAATGCGAGCGCGGCGCGGGCGTCGGCATCACCCGGCAAATCCTTGTAAACATCAGTGCCGGTCAGCATCACCACGACGGGCGTCGGGCATTTGTCTTTCACCTCGCGCACCGCTGCGGCGCTGCGGCGCGCGTGCAAAGCAAGGGTCAGATCCGGGCAGCGGCCGATGAATTGATCGGCAATGCGCACCCGACAGCCGAGCGCAAGCAGCTGCGCCCGCCAGCGCACGGCGGTCGCGCGATTACCGGTGCGCGCCGCAGCGCCGGGCGGCGTGATGATCAGAATGCGCGGTGAGCGGTGCATACGGAGCCAGTATCAACGAGCCGACAGCGAACGAAATTCGCTCGGCGTCAGTCCGGTGACCTGTTTGAACTGGCGCGAGAACGCCGCGTGATCGTACCAACCGCAATCGACCGCGATCTGACCGAGCGGCGTGTCGGTTTCGGTCAGTGCCTGCAGCGCCGCGTCGATGCGGGTCTTGGTGATGAACTGGGCGCTGGAAATATGAAACACCCGCTTCATCCGCCGTTCAAATTGCGGCACCGACAGTTTGGCCATTTTCGCCAGCGCTTCGACCCGCAGGCTGTCATCGTAATGCGCCTGAATGAAATCAACCGTGGCGGCAAACGCTTCATCGATCAAACCGGCACGACTCGGGTCGACCAGATCTTTCGACAACGTCGCAATGCCGACGATTTTGCCTTTGCCGTCTTTCAGCGCGACCTTGTTCGACAGGCACCAGCCGGCGCTGCCATTGGCATAGAGAATCAGATCGAGGCTGTCGACAATCGGCATGCCGGTGCGCAGCAGCTTCTGATCCTGCGCTTCGTAACGCGCGGCCATGTGCGACGGAAACAGATCGCGGGCGGTGCGACCGAGCGCTTCCCGCTTGTGCTTGAGGCCGCAGCGCTTGACCCAGGCTTCGTTGACCGACAGGTATTTGCCGTCGCGGGTTTTCAGCGCGAACACCAGATCCGGGATCGGGTCGAACAGCGCCTCGACGTAGCCCGGGTTGGCCAGCTGGGCGAAAAAGGCAGCGATTGCGTCGGCATGGACCATGGCGGGGTGCGCGGTTGGGATGGGCGTGCAAGGCGTCAATTGTCGCTGCTGGCCGGCCGGAGTGCCAGTTAAGCCGGTTTCGGTCGACAGGCCGGGCGCCGGCCGGCCGTCCTTGTAGCCCGCCCTCGCCCCGGCCATTGCCGGCATACAAGTCAGCCCTTGCCGCAACCCGGACAATAGCGCCCGTTCGAAAAGCGGTTGGTCCGGCCTGATTTGCCCGGCAATTCGGCTGACACCGACCATACTTGGCGGGTTTCCTTTCCGTTCGGAAGGAATGCCTACCCGCCTGCCGTTACCGGAGGTCTGCATGTTCCCCGCCCGTCGCGCACTCGACCCGGAATTCCGGGACTTGTCGCTGGACCAATGGCGTGAGCTCATCACGCGCAACTACAACGTCGACGAATCGAGCTATCTCGAAGAGTTGCTCGGCCTGCTCAGCCTCGGCGATGCCGAGATTGAAAAGGTCACCGCCGACGCGACCCGCTTTGTCGAAAATGTCCGCGAGCGTAACCGCGACAAGCAAGGCGTCGAAGCGTTTCTGCAACAGTACAGCTTGAGCACTCAGGAAGGCGTGATCCTGATGTGCCTCGCCGAGGCACTGCTGCGCATTCCCGATGCCGAGGTCGCCAACAAACTGATCGCCGACAAGCTGCGCACCGCCGACTGGGACAAGCACGTCGGCCAGAGCGAATCGCTGCTGGTCAACATGTCGACCTGGGGCTTGATGCTGACCGGCAAGGTGATGACGCTCGGCACCGAAGAAGACGGCCGACCCTCGCACCTGCTGAACCGTTTGATCCAGCGCTGCGGCGAACCGATTGTCCGGCAAGCGCTGAACCAGGCCATGAAGCAAATGGGCTCGCAGTTCGTGCTCGGCCGCACCATTGACGAAGCCCTCGACCGCGCCCAGAAAGATCAATCGCGCGGCTATACCCACTCCTTCGACATGCTCGGTGAAGCGGCGTTTACCGCTGAAGATGCCGTGCGTTACAA
>CAMLKQ010000356.1 GCA_946480585.1 uncultured Kangiella sp. | reverse complement strand
CAGGATTTGCCTTGCAGCCGGCTGCGCAGTTTTTCCGGCACTGCGTCGAGCAGATCTGGGAACACGTAAATCGGCATCAGGTGGAAACTGATATCGCGTTTGCCGGTTTTGACCGCAGCAAAAAACAGCGGCTTTTTGTTCGGCATCAGAAACGCCGTGTCGAGATAGAAATGATCCGCGCTGTCATGCACCACCACCAGCCGTGACTGATACGGTGTCAGCAGCGCTTTCAGCGTGTTGAACACGGCACCAGCGGCTTCACCGTTCATGGCTGACGCGCCGGCGGCTGCCACAGCTCGATGCGATGGCCGGCCGGATCGGTCAACCAGCCAAACTTGCCGTATTCCCCGTCTTCAATTTCGGCTTCGACCGCGACGCCTTCGGCACTCAGCCGCTGCAAGGTGCCGAGCAAATCGGCAACCACAAAATTCAGGATCAGCGGGCTGCCGTTGAAATACGGATTGCCGCGTGGAAACAGGCTGAACACCGAATAGCCGGCCGGCGACACCGCCGCTATCGGCGGCGGCGAGCAGAAATGCACGCCACCGTTGGCGGCAAACCCCAGCCCGAAATGCTGCTGATACCAATCGGCCAGCGCCGCCGGATTGTCGGCCTGCAAAAAAATGCCGCCCAGCGCAATGCTGGCGGTTTCATCGCTTCCCTTCATTTTTGCCTCCAGCGGCCGATATGCCCGACATGCACTATAGCGCGGGAGTTTCATCATGCCAGGTCACGCCGTTTCCCGGTGGCGGCAGCCGTTGACGGCGCCGGCGAGCTGGTTGGCCATCGCGCTGGTGAGTGCGTTGGCAACAACGCCAACGCTGGCCAGTAGCGACGCGGAAACCGTGCAGCTGCGCGGCTATGAAATGCAGGCGTGGGCCGATGCCCGCCTGCTGCCGCGCCGCACCGAGCCGATTCCGCTGCGGCTGGCGCTGCTGCGCAATGACAGCGTCACCAGCAGTGAAGACCCCAATCCGGCCGCCGATCGCGACGATGCCGAACGCGATGGCGTGCCGGTGGCGGTGCTCGATGCGCTGCTCGCCGGACAACTGCAAGGCAGCGGCCGCTTTGCCGTCATTGACGAAGACGCCGATCACGCGCGCGACGGCGGCCAATTGACGGTGCGCATCCTGCGTTACGAGCCGCCGTACCGGCGCGGCGAACGCAACAGTCTCTGGCAGCAAACCCGCAGTTACTGGCGCAGCTGGGTCGCGGAAGAACCGCAACCGCTGGCGGTAACCGTCGAAGCGGTCTGGCACGATGCCGCGCACGGTCACCAGCGCCGGCTGATCGTGCAGGTCGATGGCGACAGTTGCCTGCGCCTGCAACAGGCGCCGACCACCGCGGTCACGCCAGCGCCAACCGCCTTCAGCAGCGAATACCGCTACAGCAGCATTGGCCAGGCCAGCCTCGCCGCGGTCAATCGCATTGTCGCCTGGCTCGACGCCATGCACGGTTACGAGCAGCAATCGCTCGAAATCGTCGCGGTGCGCGGCAACCGGCTGCAACTGGCTGATCCCGGGCGCTGGCTGCAGGGCCGTCAGGAACTGACCCTGTATCACCGTGATCACGATGACTACGCGATTGGCCAAATCCGGCTGGCAGCCGGCGAAGGCGAATTACGGGAAGCCTGGCCGCTGACCCTCGCCGCCGGCAGTGTCCGGCCCGGTGATTGGGTGCGCATCAGCCGGCCGACGCCGGCACCGAGCATTCTGCCGGCACCACAGCCGCCTGGCTCGCATTGCCGGAACGAAGACAAAGCCCCTCAGACGGCTGCTGCAGCACCGTCCGACAACCGCCATACTGAGGCACCGTTGCCGCCCGCCCCGGAAGACGAGCGCCCCGCCAGCTGATCGGTTTTTTTCGCCGCCAGTTGCCGGAGTGCACACGTGCCGGCACTGGCGGCGTTTGTTTCGCAAGAGATGATCTGTCATGGCCAAATCGCGTGCCCGTAAACGCGTCTATCCCACCGCCAAAGAAACCCTGCGCGCGTCCAAGCAGTGTCAAAACACCGAGCAAACCGAATCAGCAACCTACCGGCTGGCGTTCGCCGATGATGACTATTTGCTGTCGGATGACACCCGCGCGGTCCGGCTGATGCTGGAATGGATGAAGTTCGATGATCTGCTCGACAACGCCGGCGTTGAGCACACCATCGTGATGTTCGGCAGTGCCCGCATCGGCACCCGCGATCAAATGCAGGTGCGGGTCAGTGCCTTGAAAGCGGCGTTGAAACAGGATCACGACAATCCTGATCTGCTCGATGAACTCGCCATCGCCGAACGACTGCTGGAAAAAAGCGTGTTCTACGACATGGCGCACGCGCTTGCCGGCAAGGTCGCGCGCGACGGCGAAAAGCGTTTTGGTTTTCCCTGCCATGTCATCACCGGCGGCGGCCCCGGCCTGATGGAAGCCTGCAACCGCGGTGCTCATGATGCTGGCGCCGAGAGCATCGGCCTCAACATCGTGCTGCCGACCGAGCAACACCCGAATCCGTTCACCACGCCGCGGTTCAGTTTCCAGTTCCATTATTTCGCGATCCGGAAAATGCATTTCCTGATGCGCGCCCGCGCCATCGTGATTTTCCCCGGCGGTTTCGGCACGCTCGACGAACTGTTCGAGACGCTGACGCTGCGGCAAACCGGTCGGGTCACCCGGATGCCGATCATTCTGGTTGGCAGCCACTACTGGAATCGCATCATCAACTTCGAAGCGCTGGCCGAAGAAGGCGTGATCAACCGGCGCGATCTGCAGCTGTTCAGCTACGCCGAAACCGCCGAGCAGGCCTTTGAGCAGATTGCCGACTTCTATCAGCGCAACCCGCTCAACGGTGGCGAATGAGCCGGACTGGAACGTCGGTTAAAGCAATTTTTGCCAAGCTTGCCACGTGGTAAGGCCTTGCCCCTGACCAAAACCGGCGCGTATCCTTGCCCCTTATGAGAACGTCCGCCCTGATCCTGCTGCTGATCGCCATGCTGGCACCGCGCCTGAGCGCGGCGCTGCCGCATGCGCTGGCCTGCGCCGGCACCG
>CAMLKQ010000355.1 GCA_946480585.1 uncultured Kangiella sp. | reverse complement strand
CGCTGGAAGCGAAGAATTACGCGGTGATGGCGCCGGTGATTACGATCAGCAATACCTGAGCCAATTCGATTTGAAACGGTAGGGTGCGCCATGCGCACTGATGAATAAATGGTGCGCGCGGCGCACCCTACGAAAGAGACGCGAACATGAGCATCAAATCAGACAAGTGGATCCGTCGCATGGCCGAGCAGCACGGCATGATCGAGCCGTTTGCTGCGGAGCAGGTGCGTTATGCCCAGGACGGTCACAAGATCGTGTCCTATGGCACGTCGAGCTATGGCTACGATGTTCGCTGCGCGCGCGAATTCAAGATTTTCACCAATATCAACTCGACCATCATCGACCCGAAGGAATTCTCGGACGGCAATTTCGTCGATTTTGTCGGCGATGTCTGCATCATCCCGCCGAACTCATTCGCGCTCGCTCGTACCGTCGAGTATTTCCGCATTCCGCGCGATGTGCTGACCGTCTGCCTTGGCAAATCGACTTACGCCCGCTGCGGCATCATCGTCAACGTGACGCCGCTGGAGCCGGAGTGGGAAGGCCACGTGACGCTGGAGTTCTCCAATACCACGCCGCTGCCGGCCAAGATTTACGCCAACGAAGGTGTCGCCCAGATGCTGTTCTTCCAGTCGGATGAAGTGTGCGCCACGTCCTACCGTGACCGCGGCGGCAAGTATCAGGGCCAGACCGGCGTGACCTTGCCTAAAACCTGAATTGGCCTAAAACCGGACTTGGCCTAGAACCCGGGGTGGCCTAAAACTCGAATTGGCCGAAAACCTGATCGTCCGGGCAATGGCATCCGCGCCAGTCGTGTGCATTTGATTGGCGCGCGTACTGAGCAAAACGAGAATCTCGCAGGAAAATGAGAGCAACGGATGCTTGAGATCGTCACGGAATACTCTCGGGACGAGTACCTGCGTGCGGTGTACGCGCGTATGCCGCATTACGTGCAGCGGAGTTTTGGCTACCGGCCCAACCGCGCGGTGTTGCTGTTGTTCAAGCTGATGGTGTGGGGGCTGTCGCTGTGGAAGAAGGGGCGGGGCCCGACCCATTTGACTCTGTGTTTTGATGCGTCTGGTCTGACGGTGCGCAATCGGGCGGCTCGTCAGCGCTCGCTGCCATGGACCGTGTTCACCGCCTATGATTGCATCGCCGGCAATCTGTTTTTGCTCAGCGATGAGCTGGATGTGTTGGTCATCGAAGCCAAAACGCCGCCAGACCAACTTGGCCTGTTGCGCGGGCTGCTGCGTCAGCACCTGGGCGAGCCAAGGATTTGCTCGACTGTGTGACGGCGAGCTGACGGACGAATTGAAATGTTTAATGTGTTGAAACGGCTGTTCAGTGCCACGGTGTATGTGGCGATCCGTCGCCGCGAGTTGCTGATTCGCGACAGCAATACCGGCAAGGCCGTGCGCTTGCCGGCGGCAATTGCTCTGGATCCAGCGGGCAGGGAGATCATTGCTGTCGGCGCCAATGCGACAAAACAGTCGCCTGCGCAAGTGCGCTGGCCGTTTGATCATCCGCGCATCGTGATCGGCGATTTTCAACTGGCAGAAAAGCTGTTGCAGGCCGCGTTGCGCGAGTTGTTCGAGCAATCCTTTCTGCGGCCGACCCCGGTCGTGGTGGTGCAGTCCTTGGATGACTGGGAAGCGGGCTTGAGCCAGATAGAACGCCGTGCCTTGCAGGAGTGTTGCTACGGCGCCGGTGCCCGCGAAGTGTTTCTCTGGCAGGGCCAAGCGCCCAGTGATGAGGTGCTGCGCTCCGGTGCCTTCCGGCAGTCGCCGCAGCTGCTCAAGGCTTGAGCAACTCGCATAAGCCCTCGATTGTGAGGCGGGGCCTTCGGCCCCTATAATCCCCTCCCTTTTTCGTTGTTTTGCCTAATAAAGAGCACAGGAACATGCCTGTTGTACGTCTTCCCGATGGTAGTGAGCGCCGGTTTGATTCGCCGGTGACGGTCATGCAGGTCGCCGAGAGCATCGGCGCCGGCCTCGCCAAGGCCGCGTTGGCTGGCAAGGTCAACGGCCGTGAGGTCGATACCAGCTACACCATCACCGAAGACTGCGAGCTCGCCATCATCACCGACAAGAGCCCGGAAGGCCTTGAGGTGATCCGGCACTCGACTGCCCACCTGCTGGCGCAGGCGGTCAAGCAGCTGTTCCCGGACGTGCAGGTCACCATTGGTCCGGTGATCGAAGACGGCTTCTATTACGACTTTGCCAGCCCGAAGCCGTTTACCCCGGAAGATCTGGAGAAGATCGAGAAGCGCATGGCCGAGCTGGCCGCGCAAGAAATCCCGGTCAGTCGCCGGCTGTTGCCGCGCGATGAGGCGGTCGAGTACTTCAAGTCGCTCGGTGAGCATTACAAGGCCGAGATCATCGCCTCGATCCCGAGCAACGAAGACATTTCGCTGTACCGCCAGGGCGATTTCGAAGATCTCTGCCGCGGCCCGCATGTGCCGAATACCGGCAAGCTGAAAGTGTTCAAGCTGATGCGGGTGTCTGGCGCCTACTGGCGTGGCGACACCAAGAATCAGCAGCTGCAGCGCGTCTATGGCACCGCCTGGGCGAACAAGAAAGATCTGGATGCCTACCTGCACCGGCTGGAAGAAGCCGAGAAGCGCGATCACCGGAAAATTGGCAAGGCGCTGGACCTTTTCCACCTGCAGGAAGAAGGCCCGGGCATGGTGTTCTGGCACAACAACGGCTGGATCATCTACAAGGAAATCGAGAACTACATTCGCAACCGTTTGCGCGTTGCCGGCTATCAGGAAGTGCGGACGCCGCAGGTCATCGATCTGAGCCTGTGGGAGCGTTCCGGTCACTGGGGCAAGTACTCGCCGAACATGTTCACGACCGAGTCGGAGAACCGCAAGTACGCCATCAAGCCGATGAACTGCCCGTGCCATGTGCAGATTTTCAACACCACGCTGCACAGCTACCGCGATCTGCCGCTGCGCATGGCCGAGTTCGGTTCCTGCCACCGCAACGAGCCGTCCGGCGCGCTGCACGGCATCATGCGGGTGCGCGGCTT
>CAMLKQ010000354.1 GCA_946480585.1 uncultured Kangiella sp. | reverse complement strand
TGCACCCCGATCAACAAGGTGACGGAAGGCCGCCCGCATATCGTCGATCTGATCAAGAACGGCGAGATTGCCTACATCGTCAACACCACCGAAGGCAAACAGGCGATTGCGGACTCTTACATGATTCGGCGCTCGGCGCTGCAGAAGAAGATTCCGTACACCACCACCATCGCCGGTGCGTTTGCCAGCTGCGCGGCGCTGCGTGAGCAGGATCGCGATCGGGTGGAGTCGGTGCAGTCGCTGCATCGCCGGATCAACGCCTGAGCGGTCGGCAGTCGGGACGCTCTGATGAAGATGTCCTGCCGACCCGAGTCAATGTTTAGCGCGGCCAGCCTGCTCGAACAGCAGCTGGCCGTGCAGAAAGGAGTGGAAATGAATCGTGTACCGATGACGGCACGCGGTGCGGAAGCCTTGAACAAAGAATTGCATGAACTGAAAACTGTGGCCCGGCCGAAAGTGATCCATGCGATCGCTGAAGCGCGTGCCCACGGCGATCTGAAAGAGAATGCCGAGTACCATGCGGCACGTGAGCAGCAGGGATTCATTGAAGGCCGTATTGCCGATATCGAAGCCAAGCTGAGCAATGCCCAGATCATCGATGTCAGCAAATTGCCGAACGACGGCAAGGTGATCTTCGGCGCCACCGTCGAGCTCGCCAACACCGAAACCGGCGATGAAGTGGTGTACCGCATCGTTGGTGAGGATGAGGCCGATATCAAAAACAACCTGATCAACGTCGGTTCGCCGATTGCCCGTGGTCTGGTCGGCAAATTCGAGGGCGATATCGTCGTGGTCAAGACGCCCGGCGGCGATATCGAATACGAAATTGTCGCGGTGAAGTACGTTTAAGCAGAAAGCAAAACGCCGCGACGATGTCGCGGCGTTTTTGTCTCAGCGGCTGTGATGGCGGCTTATCGCAGCGATTGCTCAAACCAGTTTCGGTTTGTTGGCTTTCGGCAGCACAATCTTGCTGTCTTTCGGTTTGGCCCGGAACGCGATCAGGTTGTGACCGAGGATCTGGACATTGACGGCGCCCAGCTGCTCGCAGATGGCGTCGGCAATGCTGCGGCGTTCGTCGCGGTCTTCACCGGCCAACTTGACCTTGATGAGCTCATGGTGGGCGATGGCCAGTTCGATTTCGGCCAGCACGGCGTCGGTCAGGCCATTGGCGCCAAGCATGACCACCGGTTTCAGGCTGTGGGCCAGCGCGCGCAGGTGACGGACCTGGTTGCTGGCGAGAGGGCTGGTGGGGGTCGGCATGGCGGCTTCCGGTAAGCTGTACAGAAAAGGGGCGCCATTCTAGCGCCCGGGACACGGCATCACGAGGGCTTTTGGTCGGCAGCGCCGGTCAGGCCCGCTTTGAGTCAGACGAGTATGGCACGTAGCAAAAGTTCGACCCGCTGGCTGCAGCGGCATTTCGACGACCCGTTCGTCAAACAGGCACAAAAGGAAGGCTGGCGGTCGCGGGCGGTGTTCAAGCTGCAGGAGATCGACCAGAAGGACAAGCTGATCCGGCCCGGCATGGTCATCGTAGACCTTGGTGCGGCACCCGGCAGCTGGAGTGAGTATGTACTTACTCGGACGGGCGGCAAGGGCAAGATCGTGGCGCTCGACATCCTGCCGATGGACAGCCTGCCGGACGTCGATTTCATCGAGGGCGACTTCCGCGAGGACGCGGTGTTGGCCGAGCTGGAAAAACGGCTCGAAGGTCAGCAGGTCGACCTTGTTTTGTCCGACATGGCCCCCAATATGAGCGGTACGACCGTCGTCGATCAGGCTCGGTCCATGTATTTGCTGGAACTAGCGCTCGACTTTGCCAAGAACTGGCTCAAGCCGGGCGGCAACATGCTGGTGAAGATGTTCCAGGGTGAAGGTTCAGATGCGTATTTGGCCGAATTGCGACGGGTGTTCAAAACCGTGAAGATTCGCAAGCCAGACGCATCTCGTGACCGTTCTAGGGAAGTGTTTGTGCTCGCGCAGCACTATACTGGTCCCAAAGACTGACCGGGTCCGAAAAAAGCTGACTGGCTGAACGCCGGAAAGATTGATGTGCCGTTGCCCGTCGGCAGCGGTGGAAAGGAGTGGTGCCTTGAACGACATGTTCAAAAACGTCCTGCTGTGGCTGGTTATCGCCATTGTGCTGGTGTCGGTGTTCAACAACTTCACTGGCAGCCGCGGCACGGTGCAGTCGATCGGTTATTCCGAGTTCATCAGCGATTTGCAGAACGGCAAGATCGAAGAAGTGCAGGTGCAGTTCGATTCGCGGGAAGCGGTCGGTACTTACAAGAATGGCGACCAGTTCGTTGCCAGCCTGCCGCCTTATACCGATCGCCTTGATGCAGCGTTGACCGAAAACCAGTCGGCCAAAGTCACCATCCTGCCGCCGGAAAAGCAAAGCCTGCTGTTTGTCATCTTCATCAACCTGCTACCGGTGCTGCTGCTGATCGGCGTCTGGATTTTCTTCATGCGCCAGATGCAGGGCGGCGGCAAAGGTGGCGCGCTCAGCTTTGGCAAGAGCAAGGCCCGTTTGCTGGGCGAAGATCAGGTCAAGACCACGCTGGCGGATGTCGCTGGTGTGGAAGAAGCGAAAGAAGAAGTCGCCGAGCTGGTCGAATTCCTGCGCGATCCGGGCAAGTTCCAGAAGCTGGGCGGCAAGATCCCGCGCGGCGTCCTGATGGTCGGTCAGCCGGGTACCGGTAAAACGCTGCTGGCGCGTGCAATCGCTGGCGAAGCGAAAGTGCCGTTCTTCACCATTTCCGGTTCGGATTTCGTCGAGATGTTTGTCGGTGTCGGCGCCTCGCGTGTCCGCGACATGTTCGATCAAGCCAAGAAGCATGCGCCGTGCATCATCTTCATTGACGAGATCGATGCGGTCGGTCGTCATCGTGGTGCTGGTCTCGGCGGTGGTCACGACGAGCGCGAACAGACGCTGAACCAGCTGCTGGTCGAAATGGACGGTTTTGAAGGCAGCGAAGGCATCATCATCATCGCCGCAACCAACCGTCCGGACGTGCTCGATCCGGCGCTGCTGCG
>CAMLKQ010000353.1 GCA_946480585.1 uncultured Kangiella sp. | reverse complement strand
TCAGCAAAGTGCACATACTCGGCGTAGACATGGTGAACAGCAGACGAACGATCACGGCAGGAGGACAGCAGCTTGGCCTTTCGGAAATCGGAAAGGGCCGGTGCGCCACGCAGGGTCAGCATGGTGGAAACTCGCGCGGATGGAGGGGAAAAATGGGGCGCATAGTGTAGCGCAAAAGCAGCAAAGGACGGTAGACAGAGCCGTTTGGACGGCTGAAAACTTGTTTAAGACAGTCATCTAAACTGTTGAATATTAACACCTATTTTTAGATAACTTGAAAAAACGTGACCCAATACGCATAATTCGGCCAACTCTCGCCATATGGAAACGTCAGGACGACGCTTCCGCCGGCGGCCATACAGGATGGTTGAATTGGGGTTTTCACATTCACTCAAGCGCACGTGGTGGGCTTGGCTCAGTGCGGTTGTCATCGGCGGTTGCTGGCTTCAGCAACGCGACGAGCCGTCACTTTCCCAATTGGAGCGAGTCAGCCAGCGCGGCGAGTGGCGTGTTGCCATTGCGGCTGATCTGCTGCCCGCTTCCCATGACATTGATGCCTCGCTGGATCTGACCCTGGCCCGCCAGTTTGCCGAGTCACGCCAGCTCACGCTCAAAGTCGTGCCCTATGAGCGTCTGTACGATGCACGCGACTGGCTGTTGGCCGGCCGGGTCGACGCCATTCTGGCGGTACCCGCGGTCAATGCCCAGTTGACCGGCCTGCAGCAGACCCGCGCCTATCAGGAAGTGGACTACTGGCTGGTCTTCAAAAACGGCCAGCGTCGCGCCCGCAACTGGGCAGATATCAATGGTGAGCTGAAAGTCCCGGCCGGCAGCCGTGCCGGCGAGCTGTTGCTGGAAGCCAAAGCCTCGCAACCGGCGCTGATCTGGACGGAAAGCCCGGCCAGCCATCGACAATTGCTGGCGGAAGTGGTCGACGAAACCTTGGCTTATACCTTGGTGCCTTCCCCGGTTTACGCCGTCGAGCGCGCCCTGCATCCAGAGTTGATGGCCGGCATGGTGATCAGCAAAGCCGAGCCGTGGGTCTGGGCCTTCCCGGGCGAAGACGACTCCTTGGCTGAACTGGCCGATCAGTTCCTCGGCGAGCGCATCGACGACGGCACCGTCGCCAGCCTGCGTGACCGGCTGCTCGAACCGATTGAAAGCTACGACTATTACGAGTCGCGTCAGTTTGTCGATGCCATGCTCGAACGCCTGCCGAATCTGAAACAGCATTTCGTTCGCGCCGCCCGCGACGATCTCGACTGGCGTTTGTTGGCGGCCATCGCCTATCAGGAGTCGCACTGGAAAGAAAAGGCCGTGTCACCGACCGGCGTGCGTGGCGTGATGATGCTGACCGAAGACACCGCCGAACGGATGGGTGTTACCGATCGCACCGATCCGGCGCAAAGCATTCGCGGTGGCGCCGAATATTTCCGCGTCATGCACGACACCTTGCCGGATCGCATTCCGGAGCCGGATCGCACCTGGTTCACGCTCGCCGCTTACAACGTTGGCTTCGGTCATTTGGAAGATGCCCGCATTCTGACCATTCGCGCTGGCGGCAATCCGGATCGCTGGGACGATGTGAAAAAACAGCTGCCGAAATTGCGTGACCCGGCGGTGTATCCGACGCTAAAGCGCGGTTATGCCCGCGGCGACGAACCGGTCCATTTCGTCCACAACATTCAGCGCTATTACGCCACGCTGCGCTGGCTCGGCGACAGTATCGACAGCACCCAGATGCGCCGCATGGCCGGTGCGCCGCTGCGCCGGATGTCACCGGTGCCGGCCGTGCAAATCGAGCAGCCGCATCAAAGCGAAACGATGCTGGCGTATGAACCGAATCGGCGGCCGACTCGCTTGTCGACCGCGCCGGTCGCCGTGGCAGACTGATTGTGTCCGATTGCTAGCGCTCGACTGCTAGTTGCCAGCTGAGCGCTGTCAACGGAACAACGCCCACCAACAAAAAAGCCCGCAGCAGCGGGCTTTTTTGTTGGCTATGAATTAGCGATCACAGCGCGCACGTGCGTAACGATGCGGCGCAGATGCCGAACACATCACTCGCTGCGTTTGCGTTTCTGCTGAAAAAACGCCGTCAGTTGTTGCTTGGCTTGGTCAGCCAACACGCCCGGCGTGAGCTGACACAGATGATTGAGCTGCGGATGCCGCAGTACCTGCAACACGCTGCCGGCCGCGCCTGCGCGTTCATCCACCGTGCCGTACACCACCCGTTTGACGCGCGCATGCACCAGCGCCCCCGCGCACATCGGGCACGGCTCCAGCGTCACATACAGCGTGCAGTCGTTGAGCCGGTAATTGCCGAGCGCGTTCGCCGCGGCGCGCAACGTGACAATTTCGGCATGGGCGGTCGGGTCGTTCAAGGTAATCGGCTGATTCCAGCCTTCGGCAATTTTTTCGCCATTGCGCACCAGCACAGCGCCAACCGGCACTTCACCGGCTTCGGCGGCGCGGGTCGCCAGCTGCAAAGCCTGCTGCATCCAGAACGCATCGTCTCTTTCGGTGGCCGTCATGTCAGCTCCCAATCAAAACAAAGGCCAGCGCGCCAACACGCGGTGTTGGGTGCGGCCAAGCAGACTGTGGATCAGGACAATTTCCTGTGCCTGCCACGTCAGCGGTTCAACCGCTTGCACTGGTATCTGCTGGCGGTCATACAACAGTGTGACATGCGGGGTGAAGCTGCGATCGACCTGAAGAAAACCGACCCGCTTCATCGCTTCGCCGAGTGCGCGTTGCAGGCCTAGCAGCGCGTGCAGACCTTCTTGCGCCAGCAACACAAATGGCCGGTTGTCGGTGCGGCGGGCAAAACTCATCACCCGATCAAAGCACAGGGCGATTTTTTGCCGGGTCACACTCTCGACCGCGACGCCGGCACGGGCAATCCAGTCGTCGGGCAAGGCCTCGTGATCAAGCAGGTGTTGCAGCGTAATATGCAAATGCTCATCACGCAGCGCCCGTCCCTGCAAGCCATGACGCTGGCGTTGTTGCTGCTCAAGCTGACGCAGCGCCGGCCACAT
>CAMLKQ010000352.1 GCA_946480585.1 uncultured Kangiella sp. | reverse complement strand
TTGCTGATCTGGCAGGTGCTGCCACAGTCGAGCATGGTGCTCGGTGCCAGTGTGGTGATCGCGTGCGGGCTTTATATTATTTATCGCGAGCGGAAAGTGGGGCATTAATCGCTTGGTGGTTTTGTTGCTGCGCGTAAGATATGTGCAAGCTGTGAGAGCCCCCTCTCCCCAACCCCTCCCCCGCAAGGGGGGAGGGGCGCAACAAACGCCGTGCTGTTTTCTTCCCTCGCCCCTTGCGGGAGAGGGACCGAGGGAGAGGGGGCTGCAGCAACAGAAAGCGTTTCGTGGAATGTGGAAAGCGTATACGACAGTGCTTTTCTACGTTCCCTATCAGCTCTGCTTGTGATGACAGCACGGCTCCTGCGCCAACTCTTCCAGAATCGGGCAGTGCGGATCGGTGCTGCCGGGGCAGGCGGCGGCAATCTGCTGCAAAAAGTCGCGCATGCGGATCAGCTCTTCAATCTGCTGATTCAGCTCGACGATATGCTTTTCCGCCACTGCCTTCACTTCCGCGCTCGGCCGTTGTTCGTTGCGCCACAGCTTCAGCAGTTCGCTGATTTTCTCCAACGGGAAACCGAGGTCACGGGCACTGCGGATGAACCGCAGTGCGCCGAGATCGGCGTCGCTGTAGTGGCGGTAGCCGGCCACCGAGCGCAGTGCTTTCGGGATGAGGCCAATGCTTTCGTAATAGCGAATCATTTTGGCCGAGACTTTGGTGGCTTTTGAGGCTTGTCCGATGTTCATGCGGCACGCTCCTCGAGGTTGGCGGTTGTCACGGCATCCATGGTTTTCTGTTGCACCATGCTGCGTGCTTGCAGCAGTTCGGCGAGCAACACGAGCTCGCGCTCGTTGAACCGGATCGGTTCACTGTCTTTGTCCTTGTATTCGGCAGAACTGCCAGCTGCGTTGCGCTGAGCGGTCGTCGGGCGGTACATGAGCCACATCATGCTGCACCTCCGGCCTTGCGATCGGCGGCTGGCCGCCAGCGCTTCAGCAGCAGCGCATTGCTGACCACGCTGACGCTGGAGAACGCCATCGCGGCGCCGGCGATAACCGGATTCAGCAGGCCGAATGCGGCCAGCGGAATACCGATGATGTTGTAGATGAAAGCCCAGAACAGGTTCTGCTGGATCTTGCGATAGGTCCGCCGCGAGATGTCGATGGCATCGAGCACCAACAGCGGATTGCCGCGCATCAGCGTGATGCCGGCGGTGTGCATCGCGACATCGGTGCCGGTGCTCATGGCGATGCCGACATCTGCGGCCGCGAGTGCCGGCGCATCGTTGATGCCATCGCCGACCATTGCGACCACGTGACGGCCGTGCGCGCTCATCGGTGCCGATGCATGCAGTGGCTGTTGCAGCGCGTTGACCTTGGCGGCTTTGTCGGCCGGCAAAACATCGGCGAGCACTTCGCTGATGCCGAGTTTGGCGCCAACGGCGTTGCCGGCACCGGCGTTGTCGCCGGTGATCAGCACGGTGCGAATGCCGCGTGCATTCAGGCCGGTGATGGCCGGTGCCGATTCCGGTTTCAGCGTGTCGCCGAATGCGACCAGACCGAGCAGGCGCGGCTTGTCGCCGGCGACCGCCAGCCACGAGCAGGTGTAACCCTGGCCGGCGAGTGCCAGTGCACGGCTTTGCAGTGTGCTGACATCGACGCCGAGTTCCTGCATCAGGCGGCCACTGCCGAGCCGCAGATCGAGCAGACCCACGTTGCCGGCGATACCGCGACCCGGCAAGGCGCGGATGTTGTTCGCGTCCGGAATCGAGACAAATTCCACTTCAGCGGCGGCCAGCATGGCTTTGGCGAGCGGGTGTTCGCTGCCCTGATTCAGCGCGGCGGCGAGCGCAAGAATTTCCTTTCGCTCTGTCGCAGCGGTTTCAATCGCGACAACTTGTGGTTTGCCCAGCGTCAGCGTGCCGGTTTTGTCGAACGCGACGACTTGCACGCGGTGGGCGATCTCCAGCGCTTCGGCGTCCTTGATCAAAATGCCGTGCTTGGCGGCGATGCCGGTACCGGCCATCAGCGCGGCCGGTGTCGCGAGGCCAAGCGCACACGGACAGGCAATGACCAGTACGGCGACAGCATTCAGGATCGCGCTCTCGACATCACCGCTGTACGCCCACCAGGCGATGAAGGTGAGCAGCGCAATCGCGATGACGACCGGCACAAACACGGCGCTGACTTTGTCAACCAGACGCTGGATCGGGGCCTTTGCGCCTTGCGCGGTTTCGACCATGCGAATGATGCGGGCGAGCACGGTTTCGGTGCCGACCGCGGTGGTGGTGAGCTGCAGCAAACCTTCGCCGTTGATCGCGCCACCGGTGACCCGATCGCCAACCGCTTTCGCGACCGGCAGGCTTTCGCCGGTGATCAGCGACTCATCGACATGGCTGGCGCCATCGGCCACCACACCATCGACCGGAATGCGTTCGCCGGGTTTGACGATGACCCGATCACCGATGACCACCTCGGCAATCGCCAGCGTGTGTTCGCTGCCGGCGCGCAGCACGCGGGCGGTGTCCGGTCGCAGCGCGGCGAGCGCACGAATGGCGTCGGTGGTTTGCCGCTTGGCGCGGGCTTCGAGGTATTTGCCGAGCAAGACCAGCGTGATGACCACGGCGGCCGCCTCGAAATACAGCACGGTATGGGAGCCGTGATTCACGAAGAACAAATGGTAAAGCGACAAACCGAACGCGGCACTGGTGCCAATCGCGACCAGCAGATCCATGTTGCCGGCTTTGGCTTTCAGCGCTTTCCAGCCGGCGCGGTAAAAACGCGCACCGAGCCAGAATTGCACCGGCGTTGCCAGCGCCAGCTGCAGCCAGCCATTGAGCATCCAGTGCTGGCCGAACAGATCGCCGAGCATCGGAATGACCAGCGGCAGTGACAGCAGGCTCGCGATGATCACGGCGCGCTTTTCCCGCTGGCTTTTGTCCTGCTGCGATTCGCCGTTTGCCGAGGTGCCGGCAGCCGGTGTGCTTGCTTTGACACTGGCTTCGTAACCGGCGTCCTGCACGGCGCTGATCAGCGCGCTGACTTC
>CAMLKQ010000351.1 GCA_946480585.1 uncultured Kangiella sp. | reverse complement strand
AGCTGGCGCGGAAAACCGAGCGCATCCCAGCGGTACGGACTGAAACGCGGGATCTGGAAGCGATCGCTCTGGCCATTCCAGGCGCCGTGTTCGGTGGTCCAGGCGGCCTCGTAACCGGCTTCGCGGATCAGGCGCACGTGCTCAGCGCGGTAATCGCTGTTCGGTTTGCCGTTCGGGTAAGCGAACAGCGTCGGCGCCACACCCAGCAACTCGGTCAGGCGGGCGCGATTGTGCTGGATTTGCCAGCGCGCCTGTTCAGTGGTCAGCGTCGCCAGCACATGGTGGTCGTGGGTGTGACCACCGATGCCCATGCCGGCGCGCTGCATGGCGCGCAGTTCGTCGGCGTTCATCATCAGCCGCGGCGGGTTTGGCACCAGGGTGCGCAAGTGCGCGACCACGGCGAGCCGGGCGTCGGCATCAAGGTATTTGAGTTGCTGCCGGAGCGGGCCAAGCACGCTGCGGCGCTGATCGAGCGAATCGGTGAGTGGGTGCTGACCGAGGCCAAACGCCTGCAGATCCAGCGTGCCGCTGGGCTGCTGCCGGACCGTCTCGGTCAGCCAGTCGTTCCACATCAGATCGCCGTCGGTAAAGGCGGTGGCGATGAAGAACGTCGCGTGCAGCTGCCGGGCTTGCAGCAGCGGCAGCACCAGATCGTGGTTGTCGCGGTAGCCGTCGTCGAACGTGATGCTGGCGGTCGGTGTGCCGTCGGGTTGGCGCTGCAGCGAATCGGCGAGCGGGATCACGGTGAACGCGGCCCGAATCCGATCCAGTTGCGCGGCGAATTCGGTTACCGTCGGCAGCAGCCGCATCAGCGGATCACGCTGTTCGACCACGCGGTGAAAAATGAACACGTGATGGCGCTGCGGCAACAGGCGCAGGCGATAGGCACAGCGAAAGGCAAAACTCATCCGTGACGACTCCGAGGCAGCGGCCGGGCGCGACGATCCCATCGTCATCGGGTGCGCCCGGCGGGGCGGAATTGTACCGTGCCGGCACCGGCAGCCAGCAAGCCGTTTTCCGGCCCGGGTGCCGATCAAGGTTTGGATGAAGGGCAACAGGAGCAAGGCATGCAGACCGCAGGACATGGCAGGACACGACAGCGGGCCGCGGCGCGACTGGTGCTGCTGTTGGCACTGGCCAGCGGCTCGCTGACCGCCGAGACCTCGGTGCCGGACCGTATCGCCAGCGCCAAGGCGTCGGTGGTCGGGGTCGGCACGTTGCTGCCGACCCGGCGCCCGCCGGCGGCGGTCTATGGCACCGGCTTTGCCGTTGGTGATGGCCGTCATGTCATCACCAATTTCCACGTCATCCCGGATGTTCTGGCCAGCGAACGCCACGAAACGCTGGTGGTCTTCGTCGGTAACGGCGAAAACGCCCAACCGCGCACCGCCAAGGTGATCAAGACCGATCCCGAGCACGATCTGGCCTTGTTGCGGCTGGACGGCCCGCCACTGCCGCCGCTGCCGGTTGATACCACGACGCCCGTGCGCGAAGGCGACGATCTGCTGTTCACCGGCTATCCGATCGGCCACATCCTCGGTCTGTATCCGACCTCGACCAAGGCGATGGTGTCGAACATCGCGCCGGTGGCGATCCCGGCCAGCACGGCCGCCCAGCTCAATGCCAAAACCATCAAGCGGCTGCGCGATCCCTACCCCATTTACCAGCTCGATGCGGTGTCGTTTCCCGGCAACAGTGGCAGCCCGCTCTATCGCATCAGCGACGGTGCCGTGGTCGGTGTGCTGAACTCGGTTTTGATCAAGGAAAGCAAAGAGGCGGCGCTGAGCAATCCGACTTCGATCACCTACGCCATTCCGGCTTCGCATGTGCAGCCCTTGCTGGAGGCGATCGCGCCATGATGAGTTTTGCGGTGATCGGCTATGGCGCGGCTTCGCTCGCTTTTGGCGTGCTGGTGTTGCTGCTCGCCTCGCGCTGGCGCGGCCGCCTGACCGGCAACTGGTTGCTCGCCGCGCTGGCGGGCCATTTGCTGTGGGCGATCAGCGCGACGGTGTTCCATGTCTTGGAATTGCCGGCCACCGCATGGGCCTACGGCAGCATGGAAACCCTGCGCTATTTCGGCTGGCTGTTACTGCTGCGCGAACTGTGGCAACCGCTGGTGCAGGCGGAAGGCAGCTCGGTGAATTGGTATCGCCGGTTGGTGCCGCTGCTGGCACTGATCGCCTTGCTGCTGTCGGCAGCCGCCTTCCTGCCGGTCATTGATGTGCTGCTGAGCGTGGCGTTCGGCGTGCCGCTGCATCAACTCGGCATGCTGGTGCTGGCGCTCGGCAGTGGCGTGCTGACCGAGCAACTGTACCGCCGGACCCGACCGGAACAGCGCTGGGGCCTGAAGTTTCTCTGCCTCGGCCTGGCGGTGGTGTTCGCGTTCGACTTTTATCTGTATTCGGATGCGCTGCTGTTCCACAGCATCGACAGTGACATCGAAGCGGCGCGCGGCTTCGTCTACGCCGCCGCGGTGCCGCTCATTGCGGTAGCGGTGGCGCGCAATCCTCGCTGGTCGATCGATCTGTTCATCTCGCGCCGTCTGATGCTGCGTTCGGTGTCGGTGCTGGCGGCGGGCGGCTACCTGCTGCTGATGGCGGTGGTCGGGTTTTATATCCGCAGCACCAATGCCGAATTCGGCGATGCGCTGCGCATTGTGTTTCTGGCACTCGCCGTTATCGCGCTGATTGTTGTGGCGGTGTCGGGTCAGGTGCGCGCCCGCATCAAGGTGTTCATCAACAAACACTTCTTCAACTATCAATACGATTACCGGGAAGAGTGGTTGCGGCTCAACCGCACGCTTGCCGGCGAAGAAGGCGGCGGCAGCATCAACGAGCGGGCGATCCGGGCCTTGGCGGAAATTGTCGACTCACCGGCCGGCATGCTCTGGCGCTGCGATGACGGCCTGCGCTGCGATTTTGCCGAACACTGGTCGATGCCACCGGGCAAGGCTTTCGATGCCAAACCCGACGCCGAACTGCTCGGCTTTCTCGCCCGCACCGGCTGGATCATCGAACTGCCGGAATACCGCGACTATCCAGAGCGCTATTCCGA
>CAMLKQ010000350.1 GCA_946480585.1 uncultured Kangiella sp. | reverse complement strand
ATGTGATGATGCCGGGTCTCGACGGACCCGGCACTTTGCGGTTGCTGCGCGAGCAGAGCGCGCTGCGCGATGTCCCCGCCATCTTCATGACCGCAAAAGCCCAGCCGCAGGAAATTGCGGCATTACAGCAACAAGGTGCCATTGCGGTGGTCTCCAAGCCATTTGACCCAATGCAGCTCGCGGCCGAATTGCGCCGACACTGGCAGACGTGGCAACTGGCCCGCGCGGGCAGTCGCTGAAGGTTTGCTGGTGATGAAACCCACGGTCATGACACCCGAACAGCAACTGCAGGAATTTCGCGAGCAATTTGCCCGGCAGTTGCCTGATCGCTGCAACCAGCTCAGTGAAACCTATGCCCGCGCCAGCACGGGCGACGCGTCGGCGCGCACCGAGCTGCAGCGCGCCTTGCATTCCTTGGTGGGCGCTGGCGGCACGTTTGGTTTTCCGCAAATCAGTCAGCTGGCGCGGCACCTGGAGCAGCAGGTGCGCGACGGACCGCTGCCGGCCGCGCTGGAGTTTCAGAACCAGCTCCGCAACATGATGCAGCTCGTGCAGTTGCCGCGCACCGCGGCGGCCGTGGCGCCGGTCGCGGCTGTGTTGACGACCTTGCCGCGTGAGCTGGTGTATCTGGCGCTGGAAGGGACGCACAGCCATGAACTGTTGAGCCAGTTGCAGAAATTTCAGCTGAAAGTGCATCAAGTCTGCAACATCACTGACTTGCAGACCTTGCTCAACGAGCGGCCGGAGCAATCGTTTCTGGTGATCGTGGACTGTCAGGCCGAGTTGCCGTTCGACTGCCCGCTGTTTTCTACCGAGCCTGTCGCTGACTGGCAGCGTCATGTGCTGCTGTTGGTGTCGAACCGGCGCGATTTCACCCTGCGCTTGCAAGCCGCCAAGCTTGGTGCGCGGGCGGTGCTGGCCAAGCCGCTCAATCTGCCGGATCTGTTCGAAGTGCTGGAGCGGCCAGAGTTCGATCTGCAAACGGCACCGTACCGGGTGTTGATCGTCGACGATGATCTGAGTGTTGCCAACTATCACGCCACCGTGTTGCGCAGCGCCGGCATGAAAGTCGAAATCTGTTCGGATGTGCTGCGGGTCGATATCGTGGTGCAGGACTTCGCCCCGGAACTCATTCTGCTCGATCTCTACATGCCCGGCTGGGACGGCCCGGATATCGCGCGTGCGCTACGCATGGACAATCAATCGCTCGGGGTGCCGTTGGTGTTTCTGTCATCGGAAGCCAACCGGGCGGTGCAGCTTGGTGCCATGCGCGATGGTGGCGACGATTTTCTGGTCAAGCCCATCCAGCCGCAGCATCTGATCGAATCGGTGCAGATCCGCGCCCGCCGTTACCGCGAACTGCGCAACGCCATGCTCACCGATCCGCTCACCCACGTGCTGAACCGGCGCGCGTTGATGGGCGGGGTCGAGCGCGAATTTGCCCGCGCCCGCCGGTTGAATGTGCCACTCAGTGCCGCGGTGATCGACATCGATCGGTTCAAGCAGGTCAATGACAGTCAAGGCCATCAGGTCGGCGATACGGTGCTGAAAGGCTTGACCCAGTTGCTGCGCCAGCGGCTGCGCAAATCGGATCTGATTGGCCGGCTTGGCGGCGAGGAGTTTCTGGTGGTGCTGCCGGAAACCGATCTCACCACGGCCTGGGCCCTGCTCGATGACATCCGCGAGCAGTTCAGCAGTTTCGACTTCATCGGCATCAGCGGCCGCCTGCATGTGACATTCAGCGCCGGCATCAGCCAATGGCGCGAGCAATCGGCGACGCTCTGGCTTGCCGAAATGGACGAGCGGCTGTACGCGGCCAAGGCGGCCGGTCGCAACCGGATTGTCGGTCCCGGTGACGACACTCCGATATAATCACCCGCCATCGCGACGCCATTTCCGTTACCACCATGACCACGCCGCTTTCCTGGCAGCCTGCTGCCAGCCTGACTCACCTGCGCCGCCGCGCTGCCATCCTTGCCAGCATTCGCCAGTTCTTTGCCGAGCGCCAGGTGCTCGAAGTGGAAACGCCGATGTTGTCGGCCGCCAGCATCACCGATTTGCAACTGGGTTTCCTGGAAACCCGCTGGCGTGAGCCGGGCACCGGCGCCGATGGCCGTCGCCTGTTCCTGCACACCTCGCCGGAATTTCCGATGAAGCGCCTGCTCTGTGCCGGCTACGGTGACATCTATCAGCTCTGCAAAGTGTTTCGCGATGACGAGTCCGGCCGCTACCACAATCCGGAGTTCACCATGCTGGAGTGGTACCGGCTGGGTTTCGATCACCATCAGTTGATGGACGAAGTGGATGCGTTGCTGCAGCAGGTGCTGGGCAGTAACCGCGGCGAGCGCCTGTCATACGGCGCGGCGTTTCAACACCATCTCGCCATTGATCCGCACACGGCGAGTGACGCGACGTTGGCGCAACTCTGCCAGACGCGGGCTCATTACACCGGCAGTGCACTCGACCGCGATGCCATGCTGCAGCTGCTGTTTTCCGTTTGCATCGAACCGCAACTCGGCCAGCAGCGGCCGTGTTTTGTGTTCGACTTTCCGGCCTCGCAAGCCGCGCTCGCTCGCATCCGGGCGGAAACGCCGGCGGTGGCCTCGCGCTTTGAGGTGTATGTCAACGGCATCGAACTCGCCAACGGTTTTCACGAACTGGCCGATGCCGATGAGCAGCGCCGCCGCTTCATGGCCGACAATGCCGCGCGCGTGGCCCGGGGTCTGCCCGCTGGCGTGATCGACGAAGCCTTGCTGCAAGCGCTCGCTGCGGGTTTGCCGGATTGCGCGGGGGTGGCGCTCGGTGTCGATCGCTTGGTGATGCTGGCGCTCGGCGCCGCCCATATCGACGAGGTGGTCAGTTTTCCGATTCGGCGTGCCTGAACCGCAGGCATGGCCATTTTTGTTGCCATTGCCGCCACCGCAGCTGTTGCAGTGGCCATAACAAAAAACGCAGGACAAACAACATGAACAACAGTATGCGACGAACCCTCCTTTTGCTGGTGGTACTGCTCTGTGCCGCGTCGGTGGTGATGGCGCAAACGCCAGCGGAGCCGGTGTCGG
>CAMLKQ010000349.1 GCA_946480585.1 uncultured Kangiella sp. | reverse complement strand
TGTACTTGGCAATGGAGAAGTCTTCGCAGTCGCCGCCGTTGCTGGCCAGCAGTTCAGTGGGTGTCGCCCAGTAATCGTGCTGCTGCCAGTGTTCGTCGTCCGGGATGAATTCAATGCGATTGAAGAAGCGATTGACGGTGTCGAGTGTCGTTGGCACATCCTGTGGCGGGCTCGCCAGCAGATGTTGCCAATCGAGCAGCCTCACCTTGGCGTCACTGCCGTAGCGGCTCACCATACGCTCGATGAGTTGTGGCGCCAGCTCGACTTCGGCAAAGCCCAGCACCAGCAGCAGTCCACACAGCGCCACGCCGGCGGCGAAGCGGGAACGGCGCGGTACAGCAAGCGATGGCAAGGCCGGAGCAAAGCGCAAGGCAACGGCACCAGAACAGGGGGCGATAGCGCAAGCATAGCCACTCGCCCGGCCGACCGATAGCGCCGCGCGAGCGCATCAGGGGAGGCTGTTGCTGGTGCGCGCCGAAGCGCGCTGTCGCGCGTCGGGCCAGCGACCTGACTCAGTGCTGGTCGAGTCGGGCCCTGATGGCGGCGAAATAGCGCTGCTCGTCCGGCATCCGGTTCTCGCGTTGCGCTTGCCACAGCGCTTCGGCGAGGCAATCCATCAACAGGTGCTCGGCAGCGTGTTTGTCGCCCAGCCGCAAACTGGCCTGAGCGAACAAGCCGGCAATGCCGGTCGGGCGATCGGTGCTGAGCTGCTCGCGCAGGCCCATGTGCAGGCCCATGTGCAGAAACGGATTCACTTTGCCGAATTCCGGCAGGTAATCCTGCTGGCCATAACGCTCCGGCTGCGCCAGTGCCTTGTGGTATTCCGGGTGCAGCGCAATCACGGCCTTGATCTGTTCCTCCAGCGCGGTCAGTGGTTCACCGGCCTGCGCCTTGCGATAGACCTCGAACCAGAGTTTGCGCAAATTGTTGCGGTCCGAACCGAAAATCATGAGCTGCTCCGTCCGGACTTGCGCGCCGGTGTTTTATCGCTGGTTTTGGTGCGAGGGGTTTTACTGGCCGTGCGACTGCCGGTTTTGGTCTTGCTCGCACTCGCATCGGCAGCAGTGCCAGCTGGTTTGCGCTTGCCCGGTTGTGTGGTGGCGCTGGCGCGGGTTTTCTTGGCATCGGAGGTTGGCACTGGCTGCGCGTCCAGCGGCGTTTTGGCTTTGTACTCGCACAAGTCATTGATGACGCAGACGCCACATTTCGGATTGCGGGCGGTGCAGATATAGCGGCCGTGCAGAATCAGCCAGTGATGGGCGTCTTTCTTGAATTCATCAGGTACCACTTTCAGCAGCTTCAGTTCGACCGCCAGTGGGGTTTTGCCCGGCGCCAGATTGAGCCGGTTGCCGAGTCGGAAAATGTGGGTGTCGACCGCGATGGTCGGCTCGCCGAAGGCAGTGTTGAGCACCACGTTGGCGGTTTTGCGGCCGACGCCAGGCAGTGCTTCCAATGCTTCGCGGTCACGCGGGACTTCGCTGCCATGCTGTTCGATCAAGATGCGGCAGGTCTTGATGACGTTTTCGGCCTTGGCGTTGAACAGGCCAATGGTCTTGATGTAGTCCTTCACGCCATCGACGCCGAGCGCGAGCATTTTTTCTGGCGTATTGGCGGCCGGAAACAATTTCGCCGTGGCCTTGTTGACGCTGACATCGGTGGCCTGTGCCGACAGCATCACCGCAATCAGCAGTTCAAACGGCGTGCTGTAATTCAGCTCGGTGGTGGGCTCGGGATTTTCGGCGCGCAGGCGAGCGAAAATTTGCTGTCGTTTTTCCGGGTTCATGTCGGGCGAGGATCAATCGGTGTGTCGCTGGCCTGTTCTTGGGTTGCAGGCGCAGCAGGGGTAGCAGACGCGGCAAGGGCAGCAGTGGCGGCGGCAGCGTGCCGGGTCTGACGGCGCTGGTCAATGGCATTTTTGGCGGCGATAAGGCCACCGAGGGCGAGAAAGGCGCCGGGTGGCAACAGCGCCAGCAGCAGCGGTTGTTCCGGATTCGCCACGGTCACCGACCAATTGGCCGCGGCCGGGCCGAACAGCGCTTCGGCGCCGTGCAGCCAGCGGCCGCTGCCGAGCAATTCGCGCACGCTGCCGAGCACGAACAATACCGCGGCAAACCCGGCACCGTGGGCGAGGCCGTCGACCAGTGCCGGCAGCACCGGTTGGCGCGCGGCAAAACTTTCGGCGCGACCGATGATCACGCAGTTGGTGACAATGAGCGGAATGAAAATGCCGAGCGTTTGGTACAGCGTGTAGGTGTAGGCGTGCATCAGCAATTCGATGCAGGTGACCAGCGAACCGATCAGCAGCACGTAAACCGGAATCCGGATCGCGGTGGGAATCCACTTCCGAACCAGCGATACCAGCGTGTTCGACGCGGTCAGCACCAGCAGCGTTGCGAGCCCGAGTCCTAGTCCATTGATCGCACTGTTGCTGATCGCAAGCAGCGGACACAGACCGAGCAATTGCACCAGCGCCGGGTTGCCGGTCCACAAACCGGTACGCCAGCGATCGGACCACCAGGATTCGGTTGGGTCGTGCGTCATGGCGTTGCCTCCGCACAGTGATTGCTGGCCGCGTACAGCGCATCGCGCTGGGCCAGATGGTATTGCTGCACTCGTCGTAACGCGTGAATGACCGCGCGTGGTGTGATGGTGGCGCCGGTGAAGCCGTCGAACTCACCGCCGTCTTTGCGCACGGTCCATTTGTTTTCGGCCGGCTGGCTCAGCGAGAGGCCGCGGAATTGATCGATCCAGTCGTCTTTGCGCCGCTCAATCTTGTCGCCGAGCCCCGGCGTTTCCTTGTGCGCAGTGACCCGGACACCGGCGATGCGTTGATCCGGGTAGATCGCAATCAGCAGGTCAATATCGCCGCTGTAACCATCCGGCGCCGTTGCGCTGAACACCAGTGCCGCGGGCGCACCGTCACGACGGGCGCGGTAGACGGTCACGGCATTGCTGCGACCAAAGGTATCGGCGTCTTCGACGACCGTGCAGTCGCGGGCAATGGTGTTGTTGTACGCGGACAACGGCAGCACTTCTGCCAGCAAACGGCCAAACGCGGCGTCCTGCTCGGCTT
>CAMLKQ010000348.1 GCA_946480585.1 uncultured Kangiella sp. | reverse complement strand
GCGCTGCAACCGGTGGTCAGCAATTGCCCCGGCCGTTGCAGGTTGTCTTTCATCCAGCTCAGCACCGCGCGCATATTGCGCAGGCCGTTGTGGTGCCAGACCAGCGGCGCGTTTTGCCCGGCCGGATCGTTGTACACCGCGACCCGGTCACCGGAGTAAATGTCGCCGGTGCAGTACGGCACATAGATCATGTTCCAGTTCTGGGTTTTGGTGCTGGTCCACGGATGCAAGCGGAACACAAACGGCGACACCAGACTGGCGCCCGGATTCATCAGGCTCATGTAGTCATCGGGAATGCCGTTCGGATTGCGCGCGCCGCGAATGCCGCTGGCACCGGTGCAGCTTTCGTAATCCCAGCAGGCGCCACCGCCTTCGAGATAGATGATGGTGTTGCTGGTGTTCGGCACCCGGTTGACGAAGAACTTGTAAGTCGAACCATTACCGCAGACCGCGCCGGTTTGCGGCGCCAGTTTCACCGTTTGCCAGGCGTAGTAATTGGTCGGCGAAAAACTGGTGAAGCCCGACGGGTTCGCGAGCAGCGGATACGGCCCGCTGCGCTGGGCATCGGTGACTTTGTTATCGGGTTTCGGGGCGGAAAACAGATTCAGAAAGGTTTGCCAGGCGCTGTAGTCGCCGATTTCGGCGGCGGCAGGCAGGGCAACAAAACAGGACACGACAAACGACAGCAGGGCAGTGTGCCAAGCGCCCCTCCGGCGCATGGCTATGGCTTTCTTTTTCGGCACAACAGGGTTCATGACGGGCCTCCTCGCGCAAACAAAAACACCGCGCTGGTGCGCATGGCGTCGCAACAGATCGGGGATCAGGGCTGGCAGGCGATCAGCTTCAGCAGGAACAGGTGACGGGCGCACCCGGCCGAAGCACGGCGGTCGCGGCCACGGGACACTCCGGTCCTGTGACCTCTGGCCAGCGTAGAACATCTCGCACCTTGGTGCACGTTGCGGCGCAGCACGACGCTGAGGCGGGGCGGACTGGGCGCAAGGGGCGTTCTGGCAGGCTTGCAGGCGAGCAACTAGAGTGAATGACAACGTAGCCGGCGCAGCATGAGATGGGGATGGCTGATGCTCGGAATGGTGTTTACCGAATTACTGGAAATGGCCGAGCAGCGTTGGTCGCCGGCCTTGGTGGATGCCGCGCTCAGCGATGTCCGGCCACCGAGTGGCGGCGCCTACACCGCCGTCGGCTATTACCCGCAGCCGGAGCTGGTGGCGCTGCTGACGGCGCTCGCCAGGCAGACCGGTCTGTCGGTGCCGGTGTTGCTGCAAATGCTCGGCGGTCATTTGTTTGGCCGCTTTCAGCAATTGCATCCCACGCTTCTCGCCAACAAGTCGGATTGCTTTGCGCTGCTGGCCAGCGTCGACAACCACATCCACCGGGAGGTGCGCTCGTTGTACCCGGAAGCGGAATTGCCAACTTTTACCGTGCTGGAGCACGCGACGGATCGGCTCGTACTTCAGTACCATTCCGCCCGGCCGCTGCCGGACTTGGCGGAAGGCTTGATTCGCGCCTGCATCCAGCATTACCAGGAGCCGATACGGCTCGACCGCACTGAACTGACCGGCCAGGACGGCAAGGTCGGCGCCCGTTTTGATCTGATGCGTTTCTGATGTGATGGCTTCATGACCGATCTTCCCCCTGATTCTGCCGACAGCGAACTGCTGCTGCGCCGGCTGCAACGCGAGCGCGAAGCCCGCAAGCAGGCCGAGCAGCTGTTGCAGGAAAAATCGCGCGAACTCTGGCAGGCCAACCAGACGCTGACCCAGACCCTGGCGGCCATGGCGGACGCCCAGCGTCGGCTCGGGCTCGCGCTTTGGGGCAGCGGCGAAATGGTCTGGGAATGGGAAGCAGCAACCGATCTCATGCGGCTGCATTACTTCAATTTGCCGGACGGTGAAGAAACCATCGAGACCGCGCACTGGTTCGAGCTGGTGCAGCGCATTCATCCGGACGATCGCGCCGCTACGGTGTTGGCCTGGAACGCGCACATGTTTGGCCACGCGTCGCATTACGCGGCCGAATACCGCGCGCAAAGCGACAAGGGCTGGCGCTGGATCCGCGCTTATGGCCGGGCGACCGCGCGCGACGCCCAAGGCATGGCGCTGCGCATCAGCGGCACCCGCAAAGACATCACCGAGCAACGCGAATCGGAAGAATCATTGCGGCTCTTGGCGACGGCGTTCAGCAATCACCGCGATCCGCTGCTGGTGTTGGCGGCCGATCACGGCGTGTTGCAGGCCAATCAGGCGGCAGCGTCGCTGTTCGGTGTCGAGCTGGATCAGTTCGCCGGCATGACGCTGGACAAGCATCTCTTCGATGACGATCAGCCGCTGCCGTGGCCGACCTGGCTGAGTCTGCCGCAGTGGCGCGGCGAGCTGCGCTTTCGCAACCGGCAGGGCGCGGTGATTCCGGTTGAAGTCAGCACGACGCTGGTGCGCGACAGTGCCGGCGCGATCCAGCATATGATTTTGTCGCTGCACGATATCAGCGAGCGGCAACGCGCGGCCGAAAGCGTCGAGCGGCTGATTCGCTACGACGTGCTGACCCAGCTGCCGAACCGGCAGCAATTCCAGACCATGCTGTATGAACGGCTCAGCCGTTTGGCGGCGCACGAACAGCTGGCCGTGCTGATTCTGGATTTGGACAATTTCAAAGACATCAACGACGCACTCGGCCATCAGGCCGGTGACGCGCTGTTGCTGCAAGTGGCCGAGCGCTTGCAGCAAACGCTGCGCAAACGCGACGTGGTGGCGCGCTGGGGCGGCGATGAGTTCGCCATTTTGCTGGACAGTTCTGGCGACGAATACCGGGTGGTGGCCGACAAGCTGGTGCAGGTGATGAACGAGCCGATTCTGCTTGCCGACCAGCACATCACGGTGACCACCAGCATCGGCATCACGCTGGCGCCGCAGCAAGGCGAAGACGTCAACCAACTGCTCCGTCAGGCCGACGCTGCCACGTATGCCGCCAAACGCGATGGTCGTAACCGGCACGCATTGTTCCGGCCGGAAATGAACGAGCACCTGTTGCATCGGGTCAAGCTCGGCAACTTGTTGCG
>CAMLKQ010000347.1 GCA_946480585.1 uncultured Kangiella sp. | reverse complement strand
GGGCGAGACCCGGCATACCTTCCGTGTGTGCGGTGTTTTGCAATCAACCGGAAGCGATATGACAACTTCGGCGAATTTTTACCGAAACCAGAAGAATACTCCTGACCTACGGTAGCGAGAAACGAAGCAGGTTCATGAGCACCTACGACTTCTACTTCACCAGACTGATGTACGAATCCGGCGACTGGGATGTCGATCAGCGGATGCCGTCCAACATTCTGCACAGCCTCGTCCAGTACACGACGCTGCGTGTCGATCCAGTCGAGCGCATTGTCCCGCTGGCCGATGCCAAAATGCTGGAGGCGCCGTTTTGTTATCTGGCCGGACACAAGCTGGTGCAGTTCAGCAAGGAAGAACGCGCAAACTTCGAGCAGTACATCCGCAATGGCGGTTTCGTGTTTGTCGATGACTGCAATCACGACATCGACGGCCTGTTCGCCCGTTCTTTTGAAGAGCAGATGAAAGCCATTTTCGGTGCTGGAGCGCTGAAAAAAATCCCCAACAACCACCCGATCTACAAAAGCTTTTTCCAGTTCGACGGGCCGCCCGCCACCAGCGTCGAGCTGAACGGTTGGGGCGACGATTTGGTGCATGACTATCTGAAAGTGGTGGAGCAGAACGGCCGCATTGGCGTGCTCTACAGCAACAAGGATTACGGTTGCGAATGGGATTATGACTTTCGCAACAAGCGTTGGCTGGCGCAGGACAACACGCGCTTTGCTGTCAATATCATCATGTATGCCCTTGGAGGCTGAGTCGCATGAGTACCGAGTGGAGCGAGTCGCAATTGGCCGAGTTGAATGGTCAGATCCAAGCCCTGCGCACGATGCTGGCGCGGGTCATCGTTGGTCAGGAGGCAGTGGTCGAGCAATTGCTGGTGGCCTTGCTGGCCGGTGGCCATGCCCTGATCGAAGGGGTGCCTGGCCTCGGCAAAACGCTGTTGGTGAAAACCCTGGCCGATGCCATGCATCTGGATTTCCGTCGCATCCAGTTCACCCCGGACTTGATGCCGTCCGACATCATCGGCACGGAGTTGTTGGAGGAAGAGCACGGCAGCGGCAAGCGCTTCTTCCGCTTTCAACAGGGACCGATTTTTACCCAGATTCTGCTCGCCGATGAAATCAACCGAACGCCACCGAAAACCCAGTCGGCCTTGCTGGAGGCGATGCAGGAAAAATCGGTGACCTTTGCCGGCGCCCAGCATCCGCTGCCGAAACCGTTTTTTGTGCTGGCCACCCAGAACCCGATCGAGCAGGCCGGCACGTATCCGCTGCCGGAAGCGCAGCTGGATCGCTTCCTTGTGCATATCGATGTGGGCTATCCAAGTGAAACGGAAGAGCTGACCATCATCAGCAAAACCACCACCGCCGGTCATGCCGAGATCAGCGCCGTGATGTCGGCCGAGACCTTATTGACCTTGCAGCAACTGACCCGTGAAGTTGTGGTCAGCGACCGGCTGTTGTTGCACGCGACGCGCTTGATTCGCGCCACCCGCCCGCAAACCAGCGAACTCAAAATCGTCCGCGAGTTTGTTTCGTGGGGCGCCGGCCCGCGCGCGGCGCAAGCATTGGTGCTGTGTGCCAAAGCGCGCGCCGTGTTGCATGGCCGCCTGGCGGTGACGCGCGAGGATCTCGCGGCGATGCTGCCGAGCGTGTTGCGGCACCGGGTGATCCTTGGTTTCCAGGCGGAAGCCGAAAACATCCGGCTCGCGGATGTGCTGAGCGCCTTGCAAGATTTGCCGCTGCCGGCCTGAGCTGCTCATGACGCTGATCACGACGGATTTTCTCGCCCGCATGCGCCGGATGAACTTGCCGGTGCGGCGGACCTTGCCCGGTTTTTCGCACGGTCCACACCGTGGCCAGACTCGCGGTGCCGGCTTGGAATTCAGCGAGTACCGGCGCTACGAGCCGGGCGATGATCTGCGTCGTATCGACTGGAAATTGGCCGCCCGCAGCGATCGTTATTTTGTCCGGGAAGCGGAGCGTGACAGTCAGGTGCCGGTCTGGTTGCTGCTCGATGTGTCGGCGTCGATGCAGGCCGAAGCCGATCCGGCGCTCACTGGCAACCGCTACAGCAAAGCGGAGTTTGGCGCCGCGGTGTTGGCGGCCATCGCGATGATGGCAGCACGACAGGGCGACGCCGTCGGTCTGGCCCTGCTCAGCGATAGCCGACCGATGTTGCTGCCAGCGCGACGCGGTCAGCGCGAATTGCAGCGGCTGATCGCTACGCTTTCACGGCTCAACTGTGGCGGCAAATTGCCGCTGCCGACCGAGGCGAGGGCGCTGGCGGGGCTCATTCGCACCCGCTCGGTGTGCTTGATGGTCAGCGATTTTATTGACGACAGCAGTCTGGTCTGGCTGCGCTGGTTGGCGGCCGGTGGTCACGATGTGGCCGCGATTGCGCTCGACAATCGCGACGAGCGGGAACTGCCATTTGCCAGCACATTGTTGGAAGGCTTTGAAGGCGAGGCTCGGCAGCCGTACAGCCCGGCCCAGCGCGCGGCGTATCTGCACAACCGCGAAGAGCAGCGCGCGCAGTGGGCGCGCTGGTGTCGGCATCATCAAGTGCAGTGGCAGAGCAGCGCCATTGAGTCGTCGCCAGATGAAGTGGTGCAGAGTCTGTTGCGTGCGCGCGCACCCGGAGGCGCGGCATGGAGCTGAGTTTTGCATCGGCCGCCTGGGCTTGGGGATTGCTCAGTCTCGCGCTACCGATCCTGATCCATTTTTTTGCCAGCCGTGACCAGCAGCCGCGTCGTTTCGCCGGCATGCGTTTTTTGCCGGACGGTGCTGAGCAAGGCCGTGCCCGCCGGATCAGCGACTGGCTGTTGCTGCTGCTGCGCATGCTGCTGTTGGCCTGTCTGGTCGCCGCGCTGATGGCGCCGACATTGCACGTGACGCGCGCACGCGATCAGCATTGGCTGCTGCGCCATCCAGCGCTGCCGCCGTTGACCAGCAGCGAGCAGGCTGCGGTGGCGACCGACACTGCACGCGCGGCCTTTTGGCTATGCCCACAAGCGATGCTGCAACCGCTTTCATCTCCTTGTGCTGAATCACCCGAGATGGCCGCGGCGCCTGATCG
>CAMLKQ010000346.1 GCA_946480585.1 uncultured Kangiella sp. | reverse complement strand
AGCAGCAGACTGGTCGTGGTGATGCTCACGCCAAGCAACATGCCGAGCCCGGTCGGCACGCCGCCGCTGGCGTGCATTGCCAAGGTAATGCAGACGATATCGACCAGCACCATCAGCACCACTTGCGTGCTGACATTCGGCTGCCGCCGGTAGACCAGCGGAATGGTCAGCAGCGTCAGCAGCAAATAAATGGTGGTGGTGTGGCGATAGAGATCCGGACGGTCCTGACCGAGAAAGCTCGGACCCAGATTCAGTTCAAACAGCAATACCATCCCGCCGGCGACCAAAAACCGGTACAGGTTGAACATGGTCAGTGCACGCCAGCTGTAATGTTCGCGGTTGCTGGCCTGATCACGGGAACGGACAAAACTGGGCGTAGGACGGTTCATTGCGGTCTGACAACGGAAACAGCCGGCAGTGTCGGCAAATTTGTCGCGGCCTGCAAGTGCGCCTGTTCGGCTGCGGCCGAATCGGCGAAAATGTCGGCCTTGCGGATCAGGTGACGGTCGCGTTGGGGGACTGTCACGGCATCGAGCCATTGCGAATTAACGGGAGCGTCGCCATGCAGATTGCGCTGGCACAGGTCAATGTCGTCGTTGGCGATATGGTAGGCAACGTGACGCGCTTGCGCCGGGTGATTGATCAGGCCAAGGCGAACGGTGCGCGGTTGTTGGTGTGCTCGGAGCAAGTGCTGTGTGCCTATCCGGCCGAAGACCTGGTGCTGCGGGCGGATTTTCAGCGATCGGTTGATCGAGCCTTGCGTGAACTCGCTGACGCGGCGCGCGGCATTGCCGTCGTGGTGGGGCATCCGGAGCGCGACGGCGAGCAGATCTACAACGCGGCCAGCGTGTTGTTGGATGGGCAGGTGCTGGCCCGCTACCGCAAACAACGCCTGCCGAATTATCTGGTGTTCGACGAGAAACGCTATTTCGCCGAAGGCCACGAAACCTGCGTGTTCACGCTCGATGGCGTCCGCATCGGTTTGCTGATTTGCGAAGACCTCTGGCACCCCGAACCGATTGCAGCCGCCAAAGCGGCCGGCGCCGAATTCATCGTCAGTCCGAACGGCTCGCCGTGGCATCGCCAGCAGGCCGCCGAACGCGCCGGTGTGCTCGCGGCCAGAACGCAGGAAACTGGCCTGCCTATCGTCTACGTCAATCAGGTCGGTGGACAGGACGAACTGGTATTCGATGGCCGTTCACAAGTTTGGACCCGCGCCGGCCGCATCCTGCTGTGCGAGCCGTTTGCCGAAGATTTGCGCCAAGTGCGCTGGCAGGCCGGCCATATGCAGGCGCTTGGTGACAGCGCGATTGATCTGAGCGAAGAAGAAGAAATCTATCGTGCGCTGGTGCTTGGCGTGCGCGATTACGTCCAGAAAAGCGGTTTCAAGGGCGTGATTCTTGGCCTGTCCGGTGGCATCGACTCAGCGCTGGTGCTGGCGGTTGCGGTGGATGCGCTCGGCGCCGACAAAGTGCGCGCGGTGATGATGCCTTACCACTACACCGCCGACATCAGTGTCGAGGATGCCCATCGCGAGGCGCAGATCCTCGGCGCGCAGTTCGACATCATTTCGATCGAACCGATGGTCAAGGCGTTTCTCGATACGCTGGCGCCGCAGTTTGCCGGCACCGCCGTCGATCTGACTGAACAGAACCTGCAGGCGCGTTGCCGCGGCACGCTGCTGATGGCCTTGTCGAACAAGTTTGGTTATCTGGTGCTGACCACCGGCAACAAGAGCGAAATGGGCGTCGGTTACGCCACGCTCTATGGCGACATGGCTGGCGGTTTCGATGTGCTGAAAGACGTGCCGAAAATGACCGTGTATGCACTGTCGCGCTGGCGCAACCGCAACGGCGAAGTGATCCCGCAGCGGGTCATCGACCGGCCGCCGTCGGCCGAGCTGGCGCCGGACCAGAAAGACGAGGACAACCTGCCGCCGTACCCGGTGCTGGACGCCATTCTGGAGCGTTACATCGAACGCGACGAAGGTCTGCCGGAAATTGTCGCCGCCGGGTTCGACGCCGCGACCGTCAAACGGGTCATGCAGCTGGTCGATCGCAACGAGTACAAACGCCGGCAAGCCGCGCCGGGGCCGCGCATCAGCAAACGCGCCTTTGGCCGCGATCGGCGCTATCCGATTGTCTCCGGTTTTATCAAACAGCCGGATGATTGGCGCTGAAGCGCCCGGTCCGGCAAAAGCTGCTACAGTCAGCCAACGAATCGTGTGAGGGAGAGCCGAAATGAAAAAAGTCGAAGCGGTGATCAAGCCGTTCAAACTGGACGACGTCCGGGAAGCGCTGGGCGAAGTCGGCATCACCGGCATGACTGTCTGTGAAGTCAAAGGCTTCGGTCGCCAGAAAGGCCACACCGAACTCTATCGCGGTGCCGAATACATGGTCGATTTTCTGCCAAAAGTGAAAATCGAACTGGTGGTCGCTGACGAGCTGGTTGACCGCTGTGTTGAGGTCATCATGGAAACCGCCCGCACCGGCAAGATTGGCGACGGCAAGATTTTCGTTTATGACGTCGCACGGGTGATCCGGATACGGACCGGCGAAGAGGATGAGGCGGCGCTGTAGTTTCTATGCAGATAGGGACATCTCGATGACTTGTGACAGGAACATTTCGCCCGTTGGCTGGTATGTCGGTTCTTATCTTGTGCGCTTTATTGAAATTGCAGACACCGCCAAAGATGATCCGGAAGCACGATTCCTGTCATGGGAAAACACTGTGCTGGTTAAAGCTTCAGATCTGGATGAGGCTTATGACAAAGTAGAAAAGATTGGTTTGGAGCACACGGAGCCGTATAAAGGCGGAGACGGCGGAGTAGATGTCCAATGGGTGTTCGAGGGGGTGACGGAGTTGTTGCCTGTCTATGAAGAGCTTGAGGACGGTGCTGAAATCATGTGGACCGAACGAAACTCAACGAAGCTGAAGAATTTGCGAGCATTGGTCCGTAGCAAAGGACAATTCCATCAATGACATGAAACAACAAGGGCCGCAATCGCGGCCCTTGTTGTTTCATGCGAAAACTCAGCTTTCGATATCCTGCATCCGATCCGGGAAATTCAGCGCCAGCA
>CAMLKQ010000345.1 GCA_946480585.1 uncultured Kangiella sp. | reverse complement strand
CAGATCGAAGAGCTGGATTATGCCCCAACCTTCCAGATGGGGCATCCGCTGCCGTTCGAGTTCGCCAACCGGCTGCGACCGCATTTGCCGGGCGACATGAGCCATGTCTTCTTCACCAACTCCGGTTCCGAGTCCGTCGATACCGCGCTGAAAATTGCCCTCGCCTATCACCGTGTCCGCGGTGAAGGTGCGCGCCAGCGGTTGATTGGCCGCGAGAAGGGTTACCACGGCGTCGGCTTTGGCGGCATTTCGGTCGGCGGTCTGGTCAACAACCGTAAATTCTTCGGCTCGCTGCTGAACGGCGTGGATCACCTGCCGCACACGCTGCTGAAAGCCAATAATTTTTCCCGCGGCCTGCCCAAGCACGGCGCCGAACTGGCCGACGAACTCGAGCGCATCATTGCGCTGCACGATGCCAGCACGGTCGCCGCCGTCATCGTCGAACCGATCTCCGGTTCGGCCGGCGTGATTCTGCCGCCCGAGGGTTACCTGAAGCGGCTGCGCGAAATCTGCGACAAGTACGGCATCCTGCTGATTTTTGATGAAGTGATCACCGGGTTCGGCCGCATCGGCCAGCCGTTTGCCGCCCAGCGTTTTGGCGTGCAGCCGGACATCATCACCTGCGCCAAAGGCCTGACCAACGGCGCGATCCCGATGGGCGCGGTGCTGGTGCGCAAACATATTTACGACACCTTCATGAACGGTCCGGAAGGCGCCATCGAACTGTTCCATGGCTACACTTATTCCGGTCACCCGGTGGCCTGCGCCGCCGGCATTGCCGCGATCGACATTTACGAGAAAGAAGGTCTGTTCAACAAAGCCATCGAACTCGGTCAGTACTGGGAAGACGCGCTGCATTCACTGCGCGATCTGCCGAATATCGCCGATATTCGCAACTTCGGTTTGATTGGCGCCATTGAGCTGGAGCCGCTTGCCGGTAGCCCCGGCAAGCGTGCGTACAACGCCTTTGTGAATGCCTTCCAGAAAGGCGCGCTGATCCGCGTCACCGGCGACATCATCGCGCTGAGCCCGCCGCTCATCATCGAGAAGCAACACATCGATGAATTGTTCGGCGTCATTCGCGACGTGCTGAAAAACAATATTTGATCGGTAACAGTTTGTCCGTAGGGTGCGCCATGCGCACCTCGTTTCAAATGCAGTGTATGCAAGGTGCGCGCGGCGCACTACGGAATTATCAAGAATTCGCAACAACCGGCGTACAGGACGTGCGCGGCAAACCGGGCTGGAGACAGTCGCCAGACTGTTACGGGGCACTCGTGTGGCTCCTGCCCGACGCTCTCGGCTGAGAGAAAGCGAATGTGCCAACATTCGAGGTTCATGACATGAAAACCATTCCGCACTGGATCAGTGGTAAAGATGACGCACTGACCAGTACCCGCACCTCGCCCGTGTTCAATCCCGCCACCGGCGAACAAACCGGCACGCTGCTGCTGGCATCGAAGGCCGACGTGGAAAGCGCAATTGCCAGCGCTGAAAAAGCTTTTCCGGCCTGGGCCGCGACCCCGCCGCTGCTGCGTGCCCGCGTCATGTTCAAGTTCAAGGAACTGCTGGAACAGCATGCTGATGAAATCGCCGCGCTGATCACCGCCGAACACGGCAAAGTGTTGTCCGATGCCAAGGGTGAATTGACCCGCGGTTTGGAAGTGGTCGAATTTGCCTGCGGCATTCCGCAACTGCTGAAAGGCGAATTCACCGAAAACGTCGGCCGCGATATCGACTCGTGGTCGATGCGGCAACCGCTCGGCGTCGTGGCCGGCATCACCCCGTTCAATTTCCCGACCATGGTGCCGATGTGGATGTTCCCGGTCGCCATCGCCTGCGGCAACACCTTTGTGTTGAAACCTTCCGAGCGTGACCCGTCAGCACCTCGCCTGCTTGCGCAATTGCTCAAGCAGGCGGGGCTGCCTGATGGCGTGTTCAACATCGTCAACGGCGACAAGGAAGCGGTCGATACCCTGCTCACCGATCCGCGCATCCAGGCCGTGTCGTTTGTCGGCTCGACACCGATTGCGCAATACATCTACGCCACCGGCACTGCGCACGGCAAACGCGTGCAAGCACTCGGCGGCGCAAAAAACCACATGGTGGTGATGCCGGACGCCGACCTCGATCAAACCGTCAACGCGCTGATGGGCGCTGGCTACGGTTCCGCGGGTGAACGTTGCATGGCGATTTCTGTGGCGGTCGCAGTGGGTGATGTCGCCGACAAGCTGGTCGCCGCGCTGCAACCCAAAGTGCGCGCACTGAAAATCGGCGCCGGCACGCTGGTCGATTGCGAAATGGGTCCGCTGGTCACAGCCCAGCACCGCGACAAGGTGCGCGGTTACATCGACAGCGGCGTTGAAGAAGGCGCGAAGCTGGTGGTCGATGGCCGCGGCCACAAAGTTGCCGGTCACGAGAACGGCTACTTCCTCGGCGGCTCACTGTTCGATCACGTCACGCCGCAAATGAAGATTTACCGGGAAGAAATTTTCGGCCCGGTGCTGTGCATCGTCCGGGTCAATACGTTTGATGAAGCGGTGAAACTCATCAACGCGCACGAATACGGCAACGGCACCGCCATCTTCACCCGTGACGGCGACTGCGCCCGCCAGTTCGCCCATGCCATTCAAGTCGGCATGGTCGGCATCAACGTGCCGATCCCGGTGCCGATGGCGTTCCACTCGTTTGGCGGTTGGAAGAAATCGCTGTTCGGCGATCACCACATGCACGGTCCGGAAGGCGTGCGCTTCTACACGCGGATGAAGACCATCACCTCGCGCTGGCCGACCGGCATCCGCGGCGGTGCCGAGTTCGTCATGCCGACCATGAAGTGAAGGAAAGCGTTTGGGTTCACGCTTGTTGAGCGGCCTTCGGGCCGCTTTTTTTCGCCCATCTCAACCGTATCGGTTCTGAAGCCAGCGACGGCCGCGTTGCAGGTCGCCAGCGGGGAAAATGGGCACAAACAAAAAGGCCACCTTGCGGTGGCCTTTTGTCTCAGTACAACCCTGTCGCCAGAGTCGTTACCGAATTACTCCTGCGACGGAGCAGCTTCAGCCGGAGCGGCTTCGGCCGGGGCAGCTTC
>CAMLKQ010000344.1 GCA_946480585.1 uncultured Kangiella sp. | reverse complement strand
ATTGCCGAACACCCGAATCGGTTCGTTGCCGGCCAACTCGGTGAAATCGACGGTCAGCACATCGCGATTGACGATATGCAGCGTGCCGCAGCCAGCGAGTTCGTGCTGCAGAATCGGGATCACATCGCGATCGAGTTCGATGCAGGTCAGCGTGCCGCTGCGTTGCAATACCGGCTTGGACAGTGCACCGAGGCCGGGGCCGATTTCGATCAGCCGCTCGCCCGGTTTCGGATTCAACGCCTGGACGATCTTGCCGATGATGTTTTGATCGTGAAGAAAATTCTGGCCAAAACGCTTGCGCGCCTTGTGCTCGTGGGGATTCAGTGGCGTGTCGTGGCTCATGACGGGGTCATCCGCGCGGCTGGCGGGCAGCGATCAGCGCCAGTGCGGTTTCGGTGGCATAACAAAGGCTGGCCGGGTCGGCAATGCCGCGACCGGCCAGATCGAGCGCAGTGCCGTGGTCTACTGAAGTCCGGATAAACGGCAAGCCGAGCGTGATATTGACGCTGCGGTGAAAACCACGCGCTTTCAACACCGGCAGGCCTTGATCGTGATACATCGCGAGATAGGCATCGAATTGCGGCAGCTTGTCGGCATTGAACGCTGTGTCAGCCGACAGCGGTCCAGTCAGCTGCAAGCCTTGCTGACGCAAGTGCTCAAGTACCGGGGTGATCACGCGAATTTCTTCGTCGCCCATGTGACCACCTTCACCGGCGTGCGGATTCAGGCCGAGCACGGCAATGCGCGGCGCCGGCAGCGCAAAGCTGCGTTGCAGTTCACGGTGCAGCAACTGCACGGTGGCTTGCAGACGTTCGGATGTAATCGCATCGGCAACCGCGCGCAGCGGTAAATGGGTCGTGACCAGTGCAACCCGCAGGCCTTCGGTTGCCAGCAACATCAACACCGGCACCGGTGCGTCGTTGCTGCCGGCGCAGGCGGCGAAAAATTCGGTGTGACCGGAAAATGCGACGCCGCTGTCATTGATGACGCCTTTGTGCACCGGATTGGTCACGATGGCATCGATCTGACCGGCCAGTGCGGCATCGGCGGCGAGTTGCAATTGCGCCAGCACAAATGCGGCGTTGCGGCTGTCGAGCTGGCCGGCGTGCACCGGCGCCAGCAAGTCGATGGGCAGTAGCAGCAACCGGCCCGGTTGATGGGCGGGCCAGTCTGCCTGTAGCGTGACCCGGTCGAGTTGCAGCGGCAGGCCGAGCCGGGTCGCAGTCAGCTGCAGCAGCGCAGCATCACCGGCAACGGCGAGCGCGCACGGCCACGATTGCTGCGCCAGCCGGACCAACAACTCCGGTCCGACGCCGGCCGGTTCGCCGGTGGTCAGCAACACCCGTGGCGTGTTCACCCGTCAACCTGCTTTCGGTTTTTCGAGGACCTTGATGAAGGCCTGATCGCGGATTTCGCGCACCCAAGATTCGACTTCTTCATCGTATTTGCGCGAATGCAGGAAACGGTAAGCTTGTTGGCGCTTGCGTTCTTCGGTCTGGTCGTCATCGCGGCGTTCCAGCACCTGCATCACGTGCCAACCGAACTCGCTGCGGAACGGCTCGGAGATCTGGCCCGGCTGCAGTTCGCTCATGGTTTGTTCGAACACCGGCACAAAAGTGCCCGGATTGGCCCAGCCGAGATCGCCGCCAAGATTCGCAGAACCCGGATCGTCCGAATGCTGCTTGGCCAGCTCGGCGAAATCGGCACCGGATTTCAGCTTTGCCAGCAGTTCACGAATTTTCTTTTCGGCCTCTTCCTCGGTCAGGATCGTGCTCGGCTTGACCAGGATGTGGCGTGCCTTGGTTTGTTGCACCATGACCCGCTCATTGCCGCGACTGTCGAACAATTTCAGGATGTGCAGACCCGAGCCGGAGCGTAGCGGCTCGGAGATATCACCCGGCTTTAGACTCTTGGCGGCAGTGGCAAACAGTGATGGCAATTGGTTGGCGGTTTTCCAGCCGAAGTCACCGCCCTGCAAGGCTTCCTGGCCGGCTGAGTTGGCGATCGCCAGTTCGGCAAAATCGGCGCCAGCGCGCAGTTTTTCCACCAGTTGCTGGGCCCGGGCGCTGACATCGCGCACGTCATCGGTGCTGGCGCTTTCGGAAATCGGCAACAGGATATGGCCGAGGTGATATTCGGTGCGGTTCTCGCCTTCGGCCGCGATGGTTTCCATCATCGCCTGCACTTCTTGTTCGCTGATGAAAATACGCCGGCCGACGGCGCCTTGCCGCACCCGGCTGATCAGCACCTCGTTGCGCAGATCTTCCCGGAACAGCTCGTAGCTGATCCCTTCCGACGCCAGCTTCAACCGGAACTGCTCCGGCGACAAACCGTTTTCCTTGGCGATGTTGGCGACAATTTGCGCCAGCTCCTGATCGGCCACCCGAACGCCAGCGCGCTTGGCCATCTGCAACTGGACGTTATCGGTGATCAGGCGTTCCAGCACCTGCTGGCGCAGTACGTTGTCGGCCGGCAGTCTGACATTGCGCGCTTGCAGATCCTTGCGCACGCTGGCCAGCCGCCGATCGAGCTCGCTGCGCAGGACCACGTCGTCATCGACCAGGGCGACGGCTTCGTCAATCGCTTCCGTGGCCCGCAGCGTCAAGCTGGTGCACAGCAATACGGCCGTCACGCTCAGCGTGGCCATCTGTTTCAACAACGTTTTCATTGTGGACTCAACCTGTCTTCGTAACCGTCAATGCTTTCAGTCAGCAGCGAGCGCAGGCTGTTGCTGCCGGCGCCACCAAGACCCTTGAATACAAACTGGAAATACACGCCGCTATCGTATTCGTCCGCTTCACCGCCAATGATGTTGCCATCGTTGTCGAGCTGTACGTTCAAATAGCGCCGACCGACTACCCGCACCGCCCAGCAGCAGGACTCGTACTCAAAACCGAGAAAGCTGTCGATATCGGCCGCTTCAGCCAGATCGTGCTGCCAGCGACCAACCATCTGCCAGGTGTTGCTCAGTGGCCAAGCAAAGGAAAAGTCGGTCTGTTCTGCGGTGCGGTCGCGATACTCGCGGTAACGGTGCTCGATATTGACCACGCGCCGCTCGTCCGGTTCATAGTGAATGGCAAAACTGCCGCG